>JBFHGP010000041.1:0-17461 GCA_041583035.1 Flavobacterium sp. | reverse complement strand
GTCTATAAAATCATTGACTGAGGATTGTTTTTGGAGCTTAGTTTTTGTAAATCTTGCTTGTACCAACGCCTGCCTCAAACCATGTGACAAATTCTCCATCGAGATTGTAGACAACGATATTGCTGTTTCCTATAAAATCGGTATCTGCTACAAAAACATTACCATTCAGGATATTAAAGCCGTAAGGAGTTGATTCACTGATGTTAAAGGATGGGTTTGAAGAGAAGTTTGGCAAGGTAGCGTTAACTTTGAATACTTGATTTTGGTTTGCGACTGTGTACAAATATCCATCGTTGAGTACTAAGTGTTGTGCGTTTCTTGCCGCTGTGGTAGTTACTCTTTTTACGACGTTAGTGCCGTCAATTTTGTTCAAAGCAGCACTTTCGTTTGTAGATTCGAGTACGTAAATTCCGTCGCCGCTATTTTTGGTGATTCCGGTTATTTGATTTTCGAAGGTGATGGTGTTGATTTGCTCATCGGTATTGACATCAAAAATACCTACTTTGTGTTCTGCTGCCCAAGCATTTGACCCTACATAAATATAATTGTCGTTTGCAAAAATATTTTCGGCAACAATATCAGTATCTATTTTTTTGATAAACGCGTTGGTAGCCAAGTCATAAACGGTGATAAACTCGTCGCCGCTTTCCATAATGTCTCCAGCATTGGTTACATATAATTTTCCGTTAGAGATAGCTGCATAACGTGGCAAAATCATTTGTTCGCTAATCGAGCCAATTTTTTCAAAACTATATCGGTCAACAATTTGTATCATGTTTGAGTTGTTCATCACGATGTAAGCATAATTGCCGTCAAAAGTGATAGATTGTGCTACATCGCCCAATAGTTGGCCGTTGTTTTCGTTCGCAAAAATGCTTTGTTTGATAGTAGAGAGGTTGGGGCTAATGTATGAGATAGAGGCGTTACTTTGCGTGAAGTTTCCTTCGTTCACCACTAGGTAGCCATATTTGTACGCTACGTCGTCTCCGGCGTTACTACTAGATGATTTGTCGTCTGCGTTGCTACATGCAAACAAAAATGCTGCGGCACATACGCCCAATAATAATTTTTTCATTGTTATAGATTTATGATCAATTGTACATTATAGTTTATGCCCGGCATAGGGCGATTTTCTGTATTTTCGTACTGACTGTCGGTCAGGTTTTTGATGTGTAATAATAACTGTAAATGTTTACTCCATTTATATCCTACATCGGTGTTTAATATGCCGTATGGTTTGATGGTGTTGTTTTCGTTATTTTCGGCGGTGGTGTAAACTTTACCATTATAATATCCTTGCAATCTAAGCAAAAATTTATTAAAATTAAAATTAATTCCGCCAAATACTTTATGCTTAGGCGTATAAACAAGCCATTTGTCTGTTTCTTGATTTACAGATTCGTTGTAAGCATAGCCAATATTGGTATCTATTTTCCATTTATCGAGACGGATAGGCATGTCGATGCTCATTTCTAGACCTTTGATGTTTACACGATTGGTGTTTGTGGCTGCCCAAAAGCCATCAGCGGTAGGCAACCAACGTATCATGTCTTCGATTTTCGTCCAATAAATGTTGGTTTGTACTTTGGCTTTGCCGATGTTGATTGTGTTTGCCCAATCTATTTGCCAACTTTTTTCTGCACGCAAATCTTTGTTGCCGCCTGGTTGCCAAAACAAATCGTTGAGTGTAGGCGCTCTAAAATTGCGCGAAACATTTATTTTTGAAATATATTTGTCTGAAAATTGCCTTTTTAACCCGCCAGAAAAAAGTAGGGGAGACGTATATTCGCCAGCCCATTCTTGCTTGATGCCTAGCTCAATATCGGTTTTGTCATTCCATTGATAATTGCTGAGTGCGGCAGCCGAAAATACATTTTGATTGATTTTTTCTAAGGACGATTTTTTACCGCTATTTTGATGATTTTTGTAATATAGTATAGAAGATATTTGCCATTTTTTGCCAATTAGATAATCAAAGTCGTGCTTTGCTAACCAAGTATTTACACCGCCATCAGAGTAGGAATTGGTATTGATGTTTTCGGTAAATTCAAATTTTTCGTATAAATAACCGATTTTGAAATCGCTGTAATATTTTTGCTGATTTGATTTCCAAGACAATAAATTACGAATATTTTTATTCTCATATTTCGATTTGTTCTGATTGGGCGATACCAAGGCAAAATGACGTTCGTCTGTATAAAAATTAGTCAAAAATAACAATTCATTATATTTATCGATTAGAAAACCAACTGTTGTACTCAAATTGTTATTTACATATTCGCCATTGGTGTTTTTCCAATCTCTACCTTTTACAGAAAAGTCATTTTTACTTTGGTTGTGGCTCAAATTTGCCTGAAAATACCATTTTTTTATCCCAGCACTCAAATGATAATGTCCACGATAAGTGTCAAAACTCCCTGCCGAGAGTTGTAATTGTTGTTCAAAGTGAGGGCTAAATTTTACAGCATTGTTCAGATGGATGGTGCCGCCAATCGCGCCCGACCCATAAAGCACGCTTCCGCCTCCAGGTTTTATAGCAATCTCGTCATATTCTTTGAATGATAGTGAGTTAAAATCGGTTTGTCCGAGCAATAACGAATTGATTTCTATACCATTCCATAAAACAGCCGTTTGCTGCGCAGTTGTTCCTCTAAACGATGGCGATGAGACCATGCCAGAGCCATTTTCTTTGAAATATATAGGTGTGTTAAAAAGCAAAAAGTCAGTAAAAGTACTGCTACTTTGTTCGATTAAGCTGTCTGGCAAAATCTGTACATGTTGCGAATAATTGTTGTGGTGCAGCCTGTCATCGACAATGATAAGCTCTTGCAACTCTGTAGTTGTTAGGCTATCTTGCGCAAAAGTGAAAAGCCCCAAAAAGGCTATAATTACGGTAAAAATATGTCTCATAAACCTTTATTCCCGAAGGTTGTTTTTAGTGTTAGCGAATCATCGGGTAGGTCTCCTGGCTTGTTTCATGTTTTGGCGTCTTCCCAGAAAAATCCAGTGACTATTGCTAAAACACTTTGCGAAACATACAGTTGCGGGTACAGCACAGACTTATCCTGTTTCCCTTTTAATGCCTTTGTGGCAGCCCAATATTCTCCACAAATGTACTTTTTATTTGTCAAATTCAAAGATAGTAGGGGCGACTTTATTAAAAATTTCTAAATTTGTTGCTTAATAAACCTCAAACGATGCCTTCAAAAACAATCTATATTTTTCTTCTATTCAGTTTTATTTTTCTTGTTGGATGTAAAAATAATAACGAAAACAAAACCCATTCGCGAGCTGTTGATAACCAAATTATCTACGCCAAAGGGTTTGAGTTGTATGATTACGACTGTTTCAAAATTCTCAAAATTACCCAACCATGGCCTGAAGCAACCACTGATGCCGAATATGTTTTGGCAAATCAGCCAACTCATGTACCTGATTCTTTGTCACAGCTCACTTTTATACAAACGCCCGTACAGTCTATCGTAGTTACATCGACTACACATATCCCGTCTTTAGTAAGTTTAGCAGTTACAAAAAGTTTAAAAGCTTTTCCGGGCTTAGATTATATTTCTTCCCCGACCGTCAGACAACTTATCGAGGCTAATCAAATTCAGGAAATTGCTAGCGGTGATGGAGTCAATTTCGAGCTTACCATAGATGTATCTCCTCAGGTGGTGATTGCCAATGGCGGTAACGATAGTTTTGCCAAATATCAACAGTTGTCAAACGCCGGCATTCCAGTGATTTATAACGGTGATTGGGTAGAATATTCACCTTTGGGAAAAGCCGAGTGGATCAAATTTTTTGGTGTCTTATATGATAAAGATGAAAAAGCAACCGAAATTTTTAATGAAGTAGCTGATACTTATCAAAAAGTACAAAAAATAGCTCAGAATGTCCAATATAAACCATTGGTTTTTAGCGGGGCGATGTATCAAGATGTGTGGTATGCACCGCAAGGTGATAGCTGGACAGCGCAATTAATCAAAGATGCTGGTGCAAAATATTTGTGGGATAATCATCAAGGTACGGGGAGTTTGTCTATGGCTTTCGAACAAGTTTTGGCTGATGCACAGACGGCCGAATATTGGATAGGCCCGGCCCAGTTTACCGCTTATAGCGAGATGTCTGTAGCCAATATTCATTATCAACAATTTGATGCTTTTCAGCATAAAAATATTTATACTTATAGTGCCAAAAAAGGTGCTGCTGGCGGATTGATTTTTTATGAAGAAGCGACCAATAGACCAGATTTATTACTCAAAGATTATGTAAAAATATTACATCCAGATTTGATGACAGCGCATAAGCTATATTTTTTATCTCCATTAGCAGATTGATGAAAGTACGTAAAACATATATGATATTGAGCGGATTAGCTTTGCTGCTAATGGTTGTTTTTTTACTCAATCTTTCTGTCGGAAGTTTGATGATTCCTGCATCAGAGGTTTTTGCAATTTTGTTTACCGATGCGCCTTCGGCCAAGCCTAGTTGGGTTTATATCGTTACAGATTTTCGATTGCCCAAGGCAATAGTCGCCATGCTCACAGGTATAGCTTTGCCTATCGCAGGTATGCTCATGCAATCGCTGTTTCGCAATCCGATGGCAGAGCCTTATGTATTAGGGCTTAGTTCAGGGGCGAGCTTAGGAGTAGCTTTGGTGATTTTGGGCGCAAGTTTTTTGCCTTTGTGGATACAGCCATACCTTACCTCTCCGTACAGTTTGGTATTGGCTTCGGTGTTGGGAAGTTTTGTCGTTTTATCGGCAGTTTTATTAGCGATTAATAAAGTAAAAAGTACTGCAACTTTATTGATTATCGGATTGATGTTTAGCAGTTTTTCTGGGGCATTGGTCGGGGTATTGTCTTATTTTTCTTCAGCCGAAGACCTCAAACGATTCACTTTTTGGGCAATGGGTAGCCTTAGTAATCACAGTTGGCACAATATTGTTGTATTGTGTGTGACTACCTTAGTTGGTCTTCTGATTTGTATGTATTTAACCAAGTCTCTCAACAGTTTGTTGTTGGGCGAATCGTATGCGCATTCGATGGGTGTTGATATCAAAAAAACACGATTATACATTATTGTAGCGACCGGAATTTTGACAGGCGGAATAACTGCTTTTGTTGGCCCTATTGCTTTTGTTGGTTTGGCAGTGCCTCATATTAGCCGAATCATTTTTAGATCATCCAATCATTTTGTGTTGTTTTTTGCCAATATGTTTATCGGTGCGATAGTATTGCTTCTTAGTGATATGATTAGCCAATTGCCTGGGTCGAGTATGGTGTTGCCTATCAATGCGATTACTTCGATAATTGGCGCGCCAATCGTTATATCTATGTTGCTCAACCAAAAAAGAATGTAAAAAAAAGACTGCCTTTTTAGACAGTCTCTTTGTAATAATATTTGTTGATAGATTAATATCTAGCAGCTTCTTTTCTTGCGTCGTAGATCATGTCTTCGTTTGCCACGATAGAAAATTCTACACGTCTGTTTTTTGCTCTTCCAGCATCTGTATCGTTAGAAGCAACTGGGTCTGCAGGTCCCATCCCTTCAGTGTTGATACGTTTTGTTCCAATTCCTTTGCTTACCAAATAAGCTTTTACGGCATTGGCTCTTGTACGAGACAATTTCATGTTGTATTGTTCTCTACCAACGCTGTCAGTATAACCAAAAATATTGATTTGTGTTTTTGGATTGTCGATAAATACTTTGGCTAATTTGTCAAGGTTTTTTTGCGCAGTAGACGTCAAGTCAGAGCTGTCAAAAGCAAAGTTAACCGTAGATTCGTTCATGATCAAACGGATTCCTTCACCAACGCGTTCTACCTCTGCACCAGGGATAGTTTGCTCGATTTCTTGTGCTTGCTTGTCCATTTTTTTACCGATGATTGCACCAGCAGTTCCGCCAATTACACCACCCAATACTGCACCTAGTGCGCTATTGTTTTTGTCTCCGATATTGTTACCCAATACACCACCAATAATGGCACCTGCGGCAGCTCCACCAGCAGCTCCTTTTTGTGTGTTATTAGCGTTTTGGATGCTATCACAGCTAGTAAATACAGATCCTACTGCAAAAGTACCAGCTAGTAAGTAAAGATTAATTTTTTTCATGATTAATTATTTTTTGTAAAATGATATTCAATTTGTATTTCGGTAGAGTTATCTACTAATTTAAAACTATTGTCTGTTTGGTTTTGGATGCTAAAAGTATAGCCATCTCTCACATTTTTAGGCTTTTCTTCGCCTACAAATTTGAGGTTAAAATTATTGTTTGGGTCAATAGTCCACACAATGTTTGATTCAAAAACAGGGCAATTACCACCACCATTTACAGATACTACACCTTTGTTGTTGTTAGGGACAAACTTCCACTGGCTGTCTTCAAAACATTTAGCGTCTGCAACGCCAAAAGGTTTAACATTATATCCTTTTGGGAAAGTCACATCTGTTAAAGTCCAATCACCTTTAAGGCCCACTTGTGCCTGAGGGTTGGTTGTTGGTTTACAAGCAACAAATGCCAATGCCAACACACTGAGTCCGATTATTTTTTTCATGTTAAATATTTTTAATAAACAAAAATACAAATATTGTGCCACTAAATCAATAGTGTATATGTTTTTTTTAGGTTAATCTGACTTTTTGTCATTTGTGCTGATTTGGTACTTTTTTTGTCTAATATTTTTCGGTTTAAACAAAAATTTATTCAAGAATTATGGAAAATAATACAAAAGGTAAAATCAATGTAACGGTAGAAAATATTTTTCCGTTAATCAAAAAGTTTTTGTACAGCGATCATGAGATTTTTTTGAGAGAATTGGTTTCAAATGCAACCGATGCTACCCTCAAACTCAAACATCTAATTTCGCTCGGCGAAGCCAATGTTGCCCAAGACGATACTGCGATAGAAATCAGTATTGATAAAGAAAACAAAACCCTGCACATTCTTGATAAAGGTATCGGGATGACTGCCGATGAAGTAGAAAAATACATCAATCAGGTGGCTTTTTCGGGGGCAGAAGAGTTTTTAGAAAAATATAAAGATTCTGCCAAAGATGCCGGTATCATCGGTCATTTCGGGCTTGGTTTTTACTCAGCATTTATGGTAGCTAGCAAAGTAGAAATTATTACAAAATCGTACAAAGATGAAGCTGCAGTGCATTGGACATGCGATGGTTCGCCAGAGTTTACCCTTACTACAGCTGATAAAACTACATTCGGAACCGAAATTATTTTGCATATCGCTGACGACTCTACTGAGTTTTTAGAAGAAACGCGTATCAGAGAATTGTTGCTCAAGTATAACAAATTTATGCCAGTGCCTATACAGTTTGGCACGCATACAGAGGGCGAAGATGATAACAAAGTAGAAGTACCTACAATTATCAATAACCCAAATCCGGCTTGGACAAAAACACCAGCAGATTTGTCGGATGAAGATTACAAAAATTTTTATCGCGAATTGTATCCAACACAATTTGCAGAACCGTTGTTTCATATCCATCTTAATGTAGATTATCCTTTTAACCTGACCGGAATTTTGTATTTCCCGAAATTGCAAGGCGACATGCAAGTGCAAAAAGATAAAATACAATTGTACCAAAATCAGGTGTTTATTACCGATAATGTAGAAGGTATTGTGCCAGAATTTTTGACGATGTTACGCGGTGTAATCGATTCGCCTGATATTCCGCTAAATGTTTCTCGTTCGTATCTTCAAGCAGACGGAAATGTCAAAAAAATCGCCAATTATATTACCCGAAAAGTTGCTGATAAACTCAAATCGTTGTTCAAAAATAATAGAGAAGATTTTGAACAAAAATGGAACGATATCAAAGTGGTTTTGGAGTATGGAATGCTAACAGAAGATAAATTTTATGAAAAATCAAAAGACTTTGTCCTCTATCCAACTGTCGATGGTAAATTTTACACCCTTGATGAGCTCAAAGAACAATTAAAAACACTTCAGACCGATAAAGATGATAACTTAATTGTTCTTTACGCTTCAGACAAAGAAGGGCAACACGCCTATATAAGCGAAGCAAAAGAGCGTGGCTACGAGGTATTGTTGTTAGATTCGCCGATTGTGTCGCACCTTATCCAAAAATTAGAATCTGATAATGAAAAACTGCGTTTTGCTCGTGTAGATGCAGATTCTATTGATAAATTGATTCAGAAATCTGAAGAAGAAATTTCTAAGTTGTCTGAAGATGAGCAAAAACAACTACAAACTACTATCGAAGGCGTTATCGATAGCAAATCTTATACCGTACAAACAGAAGCGCTCGATAGCAAAGCTGCCCCATTTTTAATCACTCAACCAGAGTTTATGCGTCGTATGAAAGACATGCAGATGACTGGCGGTGGCGGAATGCCGATGTTTGGCGAAATGCCAGATATGTACAACTTGGTCGTGAACACCAACTCGCCTTTGGTAGAAAAAATCATGCAAGCCAAAGACGAAAATATTCAAAAAGAATTGGTGAATCAAGCTTTAGATTTGGCTAAACTTTCGCAAGGATTACTAAAAGGAGAAGAGTTGACCAAATTTGTCAAAGCTAATTTTGCCAAATTGGTTTAGTAAAATATTTGTAATTAGTTAGTTATGACGCTCAACTGCTTTTTTGACAGTTGAGCGTTGTGACATCTGGTTTTTTCTTTTTCGTGTTAATATTTTAGGTATATTTGCCTTTTCTCAATAAAACGTATTATGAAAGCAGGAATTGTAGGCCTACCCAATGTAGGAAAATCAACTTTATTTAACTGTCTGTCAAACGCTAAGGCGCAAAGTGCAAACTTTCCGTTTTGTACTATCGAACCCAATATCGGGGTGGTGAATGTGCCCGATCCGCGATTAGAAAAATTAGAAGAATTGGTACAGCCCGAAAGAGTCTTGCCTGCTACAGTAGAAATTGTTGATATTGCTGGGTTGGTAAAGGGCGCTAGCAAAGGAGAAGGCCTGGGTAACCAATTTTTGGGTAACATTAGAGAGTGTAATGCCATTATCCACGTGTTGAGATGTTTTGATAACGATAATATTGTCCACGTTGACGGAAACGTCAATCCAGTGAGAGATAAAGAAACCATCGATATCGAGTTGCAGTTAAAAGATTTGGATACTGTAGAAAAGAGACTCGAAAAAGTTAAAAAAGCTGCCAAAACAGGTAACAAAGAAGCACAATTAGAAGCCGAATTGTTAGAAAAAATCAAAAATGTTTTGCTCGAAGGAAAATCTGCTAGAGTAGTACAACCAACCAATGAAGACGAGCAAGAATTGATGGATAATTTTCAACTAATCACCAACAAACCTGTATTGTATGTGTGTAATGTAGATGGAAATTCAGCGGCTACAGGTAACGATTATGTAGAAAAAGTAAAAGAATTGGTCAAAGACGAAAACGCAGAAGTTTTGGTTTTGGCCGTTGGTACAGAAGCTGATATTACAGAGCTAGAGTCGTATGAAGAGCGTCAAATGTTTCTCGAAGATATGGGCTTGGACGAACCTGGAGTATCAAAACTGATTCGTTCTGCTTATAAATTACTCAACTTACAAACATATTTTACCGCTGGCGTAAAAGAGGTAAGAGCTTGGACAATCAATGTTGGCGATACAGCACCGCAAGCAGCAGGAGTAATCCATACCGATTTTGAAAAAGGATTTATCCGTGCAGAGGTAATGGCCTATGCCGATTTTGTAGAATACGGGTCTGAAGCCAAAGTAAAAGAAGCCGGAAAATTGAGAGTAGAAGGTAAAGAATATATTGTAAAAGACGGCGATGTGATGCATTTTAGATTTAATGTGTAAAACTCAATATCATCGGCATAATTTTTATCGAAACACCTTTTGTGTGTTTGAAGTAGCGACTGATTGCTCGATTGCAGCGTATGACTATATCAGCAAAAAAGGGAGTCAGTACTATTTTACGCCCGAGGGTGTGTATAGAAAATCTAACCATTGGGGTAGAGTGGGTAACTGCCGTTGGCGGCTAGAGGGCGACCAAGCGATGCAGCAACAGCACGTTGGTTACGCCACCTGGGATTCTTTTTACAATAACAACGATACCCAACCGATTTTTTATATTCATAAAGATAAAAATCAGTTGAACTTCAACCACTATTTGTCGCCAAAATATGATGGCAAAGCAGTGTTGAGAAACGCCAAAGAAACCAGTTTGGCATTAAAGAACATTCATAATATACAAGCAAATCTTGCAAAGTATAAAAAATATTATCCTCAATTGACCATCGATGATGTGTTAATTGAGGATATTGTTTATCTGTTGATTTATACCAAAAAATCGTTGCGCGAAATTTTGGCTACTTACCGCGACTAACTATTTTTTGCCATACAAATTGTCTAATGCGCTGTCAAAAGTAGGATATTTAAACGAAAAACCTTTGGATAAGATTTTATCGGCACTCACTTTTTGACTATCGGTAATTAACCTGTACTTACCACCCATAGTAAGGATAAGCAATAACGACGGGATTGGCGGGCGCGTAATCGGACGCTTGAGTTTTTTAGCAATTTTACGTATAAACGTACGTTGTTTTAGCGGTTCTGGCGCAACAGCGTTGTATGTGCCAACCAATTGATTGTCGATACAATAATCAATCATGCGTACAACATCGTCGATGTGTATCCAAGAATACCATTGATTGCCCGACCCTAAGTTGCCTGCAAAAAAGTATTTACACATAGTCACAAATGGTTTGAGCACGCCTTCGTCTTTGTTACAAACTAGCCCCAAACGCAATACTGTTGATGGTATGCCGATGGTTTCGAATTGGGTATTGTACATCTCCCACGTAGCGCAAACTCTACCCAAAAAGCTATTGCTCAGCGCTTGTGTGTCTTCTTTATAATAACGATTTTTGTCTGAGCGATAAATACCAATTGCCGATGCACTAATCACTTGTTTTACCTGATGTGGGTTTTCTTTCAGGTAGTTGTATAAAGTGTCTGACGGTTTCATTCGGCTTCTAAAAATGTCTTTTCTCCCTTCTTTATTCCAAGAAGAGTTGATAGATTTTCCGGCGAGATTAATAATTATCTCGACACCTTCAAAAGCTTCGTTATCTACCTCTCTGTTATACGGATCCCAAAAAAAACCTTTGAGATTTCCTTCATTTTTTATTTTTTCTTTGCGCGTTGTTAGGTAGTTGACCGTGTAGCCTTTGTCGAGAAAATGCTTGGTCAGCTTACTACCGATAAATCCGGTTGCGCCTGCGATTAATACTTTCATAATTTTTTTGTTTTGATGGTCCATTCAAAGTTAAAAACGGCTACTTGGTCTCCTTTTTCATCTTTTCCGACAGATTTCATCCAAAATTTTTGTCCTTCGCCAGTGTGGATTGCTTGAGCAATTTTTTCGCGAACAATTTCGCCATCAGCACAGGTAAATGTAATTTTTCCGACAGCTTTTTTGGTAAACTCTGCATTATTTTGTGCCACCAGCATAGATATTTTTTTTCCGCTCGCTTGTATGCCAGCGATTACCATTGCGCCTGTACTGAGCTCGGCTGCCATCGCTTGTACGGCAAAATACATAGAACGAAATGGATTTTGGTTAATCCATCGATGCCTAACTTTCACACTACAAGTCTGTTGGTTGATAGCTGTTACTCGCACGCCACACCAATAGGCTGAGGGTAGTTTAAAAAATAGATACTGGTTTAACTTTTTTGGGGTTAATTTCATAAGAGTTTTTATTCAAGCCCTAAATTAGTGATTATTTATTAAGAATCCAAATTTTTTGCAAAAGTTAATATTGTGTTAATATTTACTACTTTGTATTGCATAGTAATAAATAATATACATATCTTTGCAGTGTAAATAACTAACCAAAACCTAGTTCTATGAATATTGAAAACACAAAAGCACAAATGCGTAAAGGTATTTTGGAGTTTTGTATTCTTTCGCTACTCAAAGAGAAAGATTCGTATACCTCTGAGATATTAGACGAACTCAAAAGTGCGAAGTTGTTGGTGGTAGAGGGGACAGTGTATCCTTTACTCAACCGACTAAAAAACGGAGAATTTTTGAGTTATCGCTGGGAGGAGTCAAACGCTGGACCTCCGCGAAAGTATTATATACTCACCGATAAAGGGGCAGAGTTTTTAGAAGAATTGGCCAAAACATGGCAAGAATTATCAGACGCAGTAAAACAAATCACAGAAAACACAACATCATGAACAAAACTATCACTATAAATATCGCCGGACTGTCATTTCATATTGATGAAGACGCCTTCCAGAGGTTAGATTCTTACATCAACGCAGTCAAAAACTCTATTCAACAAGAAGAAAGTAAAGACGAAATAATTGCCGATATCGAAGGACGTATAGCAGAGTTGTTTGCAGAGCGCATCGATATACAATCGGGGGTTATTCGTTCTAAAGAAGTTGATGAGATTATCCATATTATGGGTAAACCAGAAGACTATATTATAGACGAAGAGACTTCTCAAACGCAACATACAACTACCAAAGGTGGTCGAAAAATTTACCGCGATGGAGAAAAACGTGTTTTGGGTGGGGTTTGTGCCGGATTAGGTCATTATCTCAATGTAGATGCGTTGTGGATACGCATCGCGTTTTTGCTATTGTTTTTTGCTTATGGGTTGAGCACCTTGGTGTATTTTATTCTTTGGATAATTATCCCAAAAGCTCGTAGTGTAGCTGATATTTTGGAGATGAAAGGAGAGCCCGTTAACATTTCGAGTATTGAACAACAATTTCGACAAGGGTTGTCCAACTCTTACCAAACTATCAAATCGAATGGGAAAACGGCAGGAGATGTTATCAGAAAGATTATCGGTATTTCGCTCATTGCTTTTGGTATATTTGGTGTGTTTGGATCGTTTTTTATTCCGCTTGCCGTTAATGAAGCTGAGTTGTTTGACATGACGGGTTTTAGCATAAGTATGGCTAAAGAAATCATGGTGCAAAGTATGGCTTTCCCGTTTTGGTTAGTACTACTTGCATTGTTTTTTATTTCGTGCTTGCCGTTTGTGGTGATTATTTTGGCAGGTGTAAAAATCCTTAAACCAAATACCAAACACATAGGTGTTACCTCTATTGTTTTAGGAGTATTGTGGTTGATTGCTTTGTTTGTTTTTTCATATGTAATGATTAATTCTGGTAAAGCTTATAGCCAATTCAGAAAAAATATACGTGATAATTATGAAGTTAGAGTTTCTAAAACCGATTTATTACTAAAGGATAACGACACCCTCCACTTGCTGTTTGACCGTGACCCACGTATTTTTACTGTTAATGATACAGCAGAGTTTCGTTACAGCGAATTGGATCGTGTGAGAGTCGAAATTCTCGAATCTACTTCGGGTAATGCGTATGTAGAGATTGAAGAAGAAATACTGGTGAATGGTAGTGAAATTTCTGATAAATACAAGACATATATGAATAAATCACAAAATAATAACACATTAGATTATTATTATTCAAATAAAATTGATACCTTGACACTCTCAAATTCAATTTTGACCACGCTCAACGATTTTACTGAAGAAAACAAAGTGAAGGTAAAAGTATATATTACCCCAACGCAAAAAATTCGTATCAACGAAAGAGATGAAGATTACCTAAGGTATTTGGATTTGGAATCAGGGAATAATTATTACCAATTTCGAAAAGGTAGGCTAGATATTACACCACATGACTCAGTATATTACGACTTATAACCCTCAAAATAATTGATTATGATTTCGTTTGTATGTTATTTAACCCATCAATTTATCAAATTATTGCTTAATTGATTTAATGTTACTTGTTTCGTAAAACCACCTCAGTCGGGGTGGTTTTTTTATGCTTCATTTCGGTTTTTTGTAGAGAGAATAATATGTTATGTAGTTTATAACCAAAAAAATAAAACCGCCTCATTGAGGCGGTTTTGCTATATTTTTAATGTAGATTCTAGGTTTTACAAAAGATTTATTTTACTTGCTCAACAATAGCTTTGAAAGCCTCTGGGTGGTTCATGGCCAAATCTGCAAGAACTTTACGGTTCAATTCGATATTGTTGGCTTTTACTTTTCCCATAAATTGTGAGTAAGACATTCCGTTCAATCTAGCACCAGCGTTGATACGCATAATCCACAATGCACGGAAGTTTCTTTTCTTTTGTCTTCTGTCACGGTAAGAATAAAGCATTGCTTTTTCTACCGCATTTTTGGCTACTGTCCAAACGTTTTTACGTCTTCCAAAGTAACCTTTGGCTTGCTTAATAATCTTTTTTCTACGTGCTCTAGAAGCAACTGAGTTTACTGATCTTGGCATAATTTTAATGTTTTTTGTAGTAAGGCGGAGCTTTCGCTCACTTTCGATAATTCGCCCACTCCATGGTTAATGAATAATAATGTGTATAACCGAAATAAGAACTTATACTAAACGTAATTGTCCTTTAACGTTTTTCTCATCTGCTTTGTCTACCAAACCAGAGTGAGTCAATTTCAACTTACGCTTTTTAGATTTTTTAGTCAAGATGTGACTTTTAAAAGCGTGTTTTCTTTTAATTTTTCCAGTACCAGTTAGTTTAAAACGTTTTTTGGCACTAGATTTGGTTTTCATTTTAGGCATAATATTCCTAGTTTTTTAGAATCTAATTAAAAATAATTTTGCAAATGTATTACTTTTTCTTCTTTGGAGCAATAAACATCGTCATTCTTTTTCCTTCCATTACCGGCATCGACTCTACTGTTCCGTATTCTTCAACTTCTTGTGCTAGTTTCAAAAGCAAAATTTGTCCCTTGTCTTTGTAAACAATCGTACGTCCTTTGAAAAATACATAAGCTTTTACCTTCGAACCGTCTTTCAAGAATTTTATAGCATTCTTTTTCTTGAAATCGTAATCGTGGTCGTCTGTATTCGGGCCAAAACGAATTTCTTTTACAGTTACCTGTGTTGCTTTTGCTTTGAGTGCTTTTTCGCGCTTTTTTTGTTCATACAAAAACTTTTTGTAATCGATAATTTTACACACAGGAGGAGTTGCTTTGGGAGAAATCTCTACCAAATCCAATCCTAATTCTGCCGCCATCTCTTTGGCTTTGACAGTTTTGTAAACACCCGGTTCTACATTATCACCTACGACACGAACTTCCGGAATACGGATAGCATCATTAATGCGATGCAAATCTTTCTTTTCTTCACGAGGGTTTCTTCGTCCTCTTCTACTGTATATAGCTATGGTTATTCAATTTTGTGCTTGATAAACAAGCGGTTAAACTTCAAATGTTTTTTCTGTTTTTTTAATCTCTTCTCGAATCAGCTCAGCAAACGCTTCGATAGTCATCGTTTCGTTCGACTTGCCTGACTCTCCTTGTTTACGTACAGAAACTGTGCCATTTTTCTCTTCTTCTTCGCCGATAATCAGCATATAAGGGAATTTGTTCAGCTCTGCTTCGCGTATTTTTTTACCGATAGTTTCGTTTCGGTTGTCTAATACGGTGCGAATTTCGTGATTTTCAAGATATTTTAAAACTTTTTCAGCATATTTTTCATATTTTTCACTCAAAGACAGCACAGTAACTTGTTCAGGCATAAGCCAAAGCGGAAAATGACCGCCTGTGTGCTCTAGTAATATAGCGATAAAACGCTCCATCGATCCAAACGGCGCTCGATGTATCATTACTGGGCGATGCAGCTTGTCATCTGCTCCTTTGTAATTAAGGTCAAAACGTTCTGGTAAATTGTAATCTACCTGAATAGTACCCAATTGCCAGCTTCTGCCCAAAGCGTCTTTGACCATAAAGTCTAACTTTGGTCCGTAAAAAGCGGCTTCGCCTTCTTCAATCACATAATTGAGTCCTTTGTCTTTGGCGGCATTGATAATCGCTTGTTCTGCTTTTTCCCAATTATCTGTGTTACCAATATACTTATCTGGGTTTTTTGGATCACGGATAGAAACTTGTGCCGTAAAATTCTCAAATCCTAACGAACCAAATACATACAATACCAAGTCGATAACTTTCTTAAACTCGTCATCCAACTGGTCTGGCATACAAAAAATATGTGCATCATCTTGGGTAAAGCCACGCACTCTAGTTAGTCCATGCAACTCACCCGATTGCTCGTAGCGATATACTGTGCCAAACTCTGCATATCGTTTAGGTAAATCTTTATAAGACCATGGTTTAGCATTAAAAATTTCGCAGTGATGCGGGCAATTCATTGGTTTGAGCAAAAACTCTTCGCCTTCGGCTGGAGTGTTGATGGGCTGAAAAGAATCTTGACCGTATTTGGCATAGTGGCCAGAGGTTTCGTACAATTCTTTTTGTCCGATATGTGGAGTAACCACCTGTTCGTAGCCAGCTTTTTGCTGTGCTTTTTTCAAAAATTGCTCTAGTCTATCTCTAAGTGCAGCGCCTTTGGGGAGCCACAACGGCAAACCTTGACCTACACGTGGCGAAAAGTGAAACAACTCCAACTCTTTACCTAGTTTTCTGTGATCTCTTTTTTTGGCCTCTTCGAGTAATTCTAAATATTCTTTGAGTTCTTTTTGTTTCGGAAAAGAGATACCGTAAACGCGGGTAAGTTGTTTGTTTTTTTCGTCACCACGCCAATAAGCACCTGCAACGTTCAATATTTTTACAGCTTTGATGATGCCAGTGTTGGGGATGTGTCCGCCGCGGCATAAATCAGTAAAAGTGTCGTGATCACAAAAAGTAATCGAGCCATCTTCTAGATTTTCTATCAATTCTGTTTTGTATTCATTGTCTTTATACATGTTTAGCGCATCACTTTTGCTTACTGAGCGCATGCTAAATAAGTGTTTTTGACGAGCAATCTCCAGCATTCTGTCTTCGATTTTTTTAAAATCGCCTTCACCAATTTTTTGTTCGCCAAAATCTACATCGTAATAAAAACCATTCTCAATGGCTGGACCAATGGTTAACTTTATGCCCGGATATAAGTCTTCTAAGGCTTGCGCTAATACGTGAGCAGATGAGTGCCAAAAGGCTTTTTTGCCCTCAGTATCATTCCATGTATATAAAACTAAATTACCATCGGTGGTAAGGGTGGTTGTGGTTTCAATCGTTTGATTATTGAATTTTGCCGAAATCACGTTTCGGGCTAAACCTTCGCTGATGTCTTTGGCTACGTCAATAACTGACACGCCTGCTTCATACGATCTTACAGAACCGTCTGGTAAAGTTACTTTTATCATTTTTGTTTGTAATAAATATTTAATTTGCAAATATAAGTCAATTTCATCCTTTTAGGAGAATTTATAGTCGAATTTTTACTGATTTACTCTACGATTTAATCGGAATTTCAATCTGATAGGTTTTTCCTGAACGCACTTCGAGGCGGTCTGATTGCAGCCATGGATTGTGTAGCTTGAGTAATTTATAGTTAATGCCCTGGTCTTTGGCAAATTGATACAAATCATTGATGTCGTCAGAAACACTTATTTTATTTGTTTTTTCTAACGGATATCT
>JBFHGP010000040.1:0-17462 GCA_041583035.1 Flavobacterium sp. | reverse complement strand
GTATTTGCGGTACCGAGGTCCATAGCAATCTCCTCGGTCATAAAATCAAAAAATCCCATAAATTAAACTGTGCATTATTGTTAGGTTAGAAAAATGCCCTACAAAGTTAATATAAAAAGCTGGTAATTAAATTAATTTAATCAATAATTTTTTGTAGAAAAAAACACCCAGAATGCTGAAATTTTCAACAATTTTGGGTGTCATTATGCTTGATTAGTTCTTTTTTTTAGTGTTTAAAGTGTCTTACACCTGTAGTCACCATCGCCATTTGATGCGCGTCGCAATACTCGATACTCAAATCATCTTTGATAGAACCTCCTGGTTGAATAACCGCTGTAACTCCCGCATTATTAGCAATTTCTACACAATCTGGGAACGGAAAAAACGCATCACTTGCCATGACCGCTCCTTGCAAATCAAAGTCAAAATTTTGTGCTTTTTCTATCGCCTGACGCAATGCATCTACACGTGAAGTTTGCCCTGTACCAGACGCGCAAAGTTGTAATCCTTTTGCTAAAACAATTGTATTAGACTTGGTATGCTTGCTGATTTTTGATGCAAAAAGCAAATCGTCAATTTGTTGCTGATTTGGCGAAGCTTTGGTAACTGTTGTCAAATCTGTTGCTACATCTGTCTTAGTATCTTTGTCTTGCACCAAATATCCATTAAGAGCAGTTCTTACTTGTGTTTGTGGCAAATCTACATCATTCAAAACCAACAAAATACGATTTTTCTTACTTTTCAAAATCTCTTTTGCTTCTTCAGTAAACTGTGGTGCAATTACAACTTCGCAAAACAGCTGATTAATTTCGACTGCGGTTTCTTGATCGATGGTTCCGTTCGCAATCAACACCCCACCAAAAGCAGAAACAGGATCGCCTGCCAAAGCAGCCAAATACGCTTCTTTCATGGTTGATTTTTGTGCCAATCCGCAAGCATTATTGTGTTTGAGAATAGCAAATGTAGGCGCTTCGTTTTTGAATTCATTCATCAAATTTACTGCCGCATCTACATCTAGTAAGTTATTATAAGACAACTCTCTACCATGCAACTGTTCAAACATTGCTTTAAAGTCTCCAAAGAAATATCCTTTTTGATGTGGGTTTTCTCCATAACGCAAAGCTTGCCCTTCGTTTTCACTAATTTTTAGCGTTGTTTGTTCTTCGGTTTGGTTAAAATAATTAAAAATCGCTGTATCATAATGAGACGAAACTGCAAATGCTCTGGCGGCTAAGTGTTTTCTTTGCGCCAAGGTAGTTTCGCTATTTTGTGATTGAATCACCTCCAAAAACCATTGGTAATCATCTACAGACGGTACAATCACTGTGTCTTTAAAATTTTTGGCCGCAGCACGAATTAACGAAATCCCGCCGATGTCAATTTTCTCAATAATATCAGCCTCAGATGCACCCGACGCTACTGTTTTTTCGAACGGATACAAATCTACAATCACCAAATCCAATTGCGGAATCTCATATTCTTGCATCTCTTGAATATCTTGCGGATTGTCTTGACGATTCAAAATCCCGCCAAAAACTTTTGGGTGAAGCGTTTTTACTCTACCGCCCAAAATAGACGGATAAGAGGTAACATCTTCTACGGCAACTACCGGAATACCTAGTTCTTTGATAAAAGTTTCGGTCCCACCGGTCGAATAAATAGTTACGTTGTTTTGATGAAGCTGTTTTACTATCGGCTCTAATCCTGTTTTGTCAAAGACAGAAATCAAAGCAGATTGAATCGTTTTTGTGACTGACATAATTATTTTGAGTTTAAAAATGCAAAATTAATGGTTTGCTGTCAATTAACACAATGATTTTTAAAAACAATTTTGCGTTTTTTTCATTAATTTGTGTAACAAAACACAGAAACACGCTACTTATTGTGCAAGATATACGTAAAATATGTTATACCTCAGACTGCTTAAAGAAAGCTTATTATTTGCACTGAATGCGCTAAAAAACAACAAGTTAAGAACATTACTTTCACTCTTAGGTGTAACAGTAGGTATCTTTTCGATTATTGCTGTTTTGGCTGCGGTCGACTCGATGGACAGAAGCATCAGAAACGAACTTTCTAACCTTGACGGCGACATGCTATTTGTTGCCCGATTTTCTTTTGGACCGAGCGAAGTACCTGCTTGGAAGGTAGAGCAATTCCCTGACGTGACTTATGACGAGTATGAGATGTTGAAACGAAGTGCGGACGGAATCGACAAAATTTCGTTCAACTATTTTATGGGGCAGTACAATGTAAAACACGAAGAAAACACTGCAAAATCTGTAGGGTTGACGCCATGTAGCGCCGATTTTGTATTGATTGACAACATCCAAGTAGCAGAAGGACGATTTTTTAACGAAGCCGAAGACGCCTCTGGTAGCGCAGTAATTATTCTTGGTTATGAAGTAAAAAACACCTTGTTTGGCAACAGCAATGCCATTGGCAAAACTGTGCGTGTGATGGGAAAAAAATTAACTGTCATTGGCGTGCTCGGCAAGCAAGGTACGAGCCCTTTTGGACAAAGTAAAGACGGGTTGGCATACATCTCTAGTAATTTTATCCGCAATAATTTTGGACAAAACAACCGTTCTTTTACCTCTGCCCTTTCGATTAAACCCGAAGACGACTTTGACCAACAATTATTCAAGGATAATATCACCCAAAAACTAAGAACTTATCGTGGATTAAAACCCGACGATATCAATAATTTTTTCTTGAACGAATTTTCTGGTCTTACCAATTTTATCGATTCTATCATGCTCAATCTTAACATTGTAGGTTGGGTAATCTCCGGGTTTTCGCTACTTGTAGGCGGTTTTGGTATTGCCAATATCATGTTTGTATCGGTAAAAGAGCGAACGAATATTATTGGTATTCAAAAATCATTGGGTGCAAAAAATCATTTTATTCTTTACCAATTTTTATTTGAAGCTGTTATTTTGTCTATTATTGGTGGATTAATCGGAATTTTGATGGTTTGGTTGATTGCCTTAGGGGTTTCTGCTATTGTAGATTTTGAGTTTGTATTGAGTTTCAGCAACGTATTGATTGGTGTATCATTGGCAGGATTTATAGGCTTATTATCGGGGATTTTACCAGCGATTTCTGCCTCCAAATTAGACCCTGTAGAAGCTATCAGAACAGGAATGTAATTTGGTCAAATCAAAAAACTATTCAATTATTTTTGTTCATCAACTTACGAAAGATTATTTTTGCTTTCAAACACAATATACATGCAAACACTTAAAAACACGATAGAAAACGCTTGGGACAACCGCGCGTTGCTTCAAGAAAAAAATACACAAAACGCCATAAGAGAAGTTATCCAACTGATAGACGACGGACAATTGCGTACAGCAGAGCCTACAAATGACGGCTGGCAAGTAAACGAATGGGTAAAAAAAGCTGTTGTGCTTTACTTCCCTATCCAAGAAATGCAAAGTATCGAAGTGGGGCCGTTTGAGTTCCATGACAAAATTCCGTTAAAAACTGGGTACCAACAAAAAGGTGTGAGAGTAGTACCCCACGCCATTGCACGCTACGGCAGCTATGTTTCTAAAGGCGTGATTATGATGCCATCTTATGTAAATATTGGCGCTTATGTAGACGAAGGCACCATGGTCGATACTTGGGCTACGGTGGGCAGTTGTGCACAAATTGGCAAAAATGTACACTTGAGTGGCGGCGTTGGTATTGGCGGTGTTTTAGAACCTTTACAAGCCTCGCCTGTGATTATAGAAGACAACGCTTTTATAGGTTCGCGATGTATTGTTGTCGAAGGCGTGCGCGTAGGCAAAGAAGCTGTTTTGGGTGCTAATGTTGTACTCACAGCCTCTACAAAAATCATTGATGTAACCCAAGAAAACCCGAGCGAAATCAAAGGTTATATTCCAGAAAGATCAGTGGTTATCCCAGGTTCGTACACCAAAAAATTTCCGGCTGGAGAATTTCAGGTGCCTTGTGCTTTGATTATCGGACAAAGAAAGCCATCTACAGACCTCAAAACCTCGCTCAATGATGCTTTGAGAGAATACAATGTATCTGTATAACATACCTTGGCTAGCTGCAAAAAACAGCTAGCCTTACAATTTTTATGCTATGAAAATAGGTTTTGATGCCAAAAGATATTTCCATAATCAAACAGGATTAGGCAACTACAGTCGAGATTTAGTTAGGGTTTTAAACACATATTACCCCAATAATGACTACCTACTTTTCAACCCTAAAAAAACAGAAAATCACCAAAACTACATTCAGCAACACCGCAATATTTTTGAGATTAACCCATCGACAGGTTGGCAAAAAAAACTCAGAAGTTTTTGGCGAACTTATGGCCTTACCAAAGAATGTGTGAAAAATGAGGTAGATATTTACCACGGATTGTCTGGTGAAATTCCTATTGGCATCCACCAAAAAATAAAAACCGTGGTCACTATACACGATTTGATTTTTCTGAGATATCCCAAGTTATATTCGTGGATGGATGTTAGGATTCATCACAAAAAATTTAAATATGCTGCGCAAAATGCCCACAAAGTAATCGCCATCAGCGAGCAAACAAAACGAGACATTGTAGAATATTTGCATATCGATCCAAAAAAAATAGAAGTAGTTTATCAAGGTTGTGCAAATATTTTTAAAGAAATTTTTTCTGTGAACGAATTAACCCAAGTTCGTCAAAAATATCAATTACCCGAAAAGTTTGTGTTGAATGTGGGCACAATCGAACCGAGAAAAAACGCTTTTCAGATAGTCAAAGCCATCAAAGACCTCGATACAACCCTAGTATTAATCGGTCGAAAAACAGATTATTGGGCGTCTATCGAAAATTACATCCACCAAAACAATATCAGCCACAAGGTCAAACATCTGAGCAATGTTTCGCAACGCGATTTGTCCATCATTTATCAATTGGCAAGCATCATGGCTTACCCATCTATATTTGAAGGATTTGGCATCCCTATTATTGAATCTATTTTTTCAAAAACACCGGTTATCACGACCAATTCTGGTGTTTTTCCGGAGGCTGGAGGGCCACACAGCTTATATATTAATCCAGAAAGTGTAGAAGAAATGCAACAAGCCATTGCCTCACTACTCGATGACGAAGAAAAGTGTAAGCAAATCGCAGAAAAAAGTTTGATTTACGCACAACAGTTTACTGATGAGCAAATTGCCCAAAATTTAATGAACGTTTACCAAGGCTTGTAAACTTTTTATTCATCTATTTTTTTTCAAAAAATTTTTGTACTACAAAATAGATGCTTACATTTATTCCTGAAAAGACAATCTGCCATATACGCATAATCGGAACGGTATTTGCGATATGATTGATAATAACCCTAAAAATCACTAAAAAATGGACGACAATTTTTCACCACGAGTGCGAGAAGTCATCACGTTTAGCCGAGATGAAGCACTACGATTAGGGCATGATTATATTGGTACAGAACACATTATGCTAGGTATTCTTCGCGAAAATAGCGGAGAAGCCATCACTATATTGAGTAATTTGGATGTAGATTTGGCATTTTTGCGCAACCGATTTGAAGCCCTGATACCAGAAAACCCAAATAAAATGCTCGACACAGAAAAGAAAAATGTGCATCTGACCAAACAAGCAGAGCACGCCCTAAAAAGAGCTTTTTTGGAAAAAAAAATATATAAAACCGAAGTAATCAATACAGGGCATATCTTATTATCTATATTAAGAAATGCTGATGACCCAACCACGATTTTGCTCAACCGAATGAATGTAGATTACAATAATTCGAAAGAAGAGTTTATGCAATTGATTGCGCAAGAAAATGGAACAGAGACCATGGATTTTGAGCCAAAAAATCAAGCTTTCGAAAGTGAAGATAATGACAATATGTCAGACAAACAAAATCCGACTGGTGCATCTACCTCCAAAAAAGCGACACGCACGCCAGTGCTTGACAACTTTGGACGTGACCTCACAGAGATGGCTATCGAAGGTAATCTTGACCCGGTAGTTGGCCGCGAAAAAGAAATTGAGCGTGTGTCTCAGATTCTGAGCCGACGCAAAAAAAATAATCCAATGCTAATTGGCGAACCTGGTGTAGGTAAATCAGCCATTGCAGAAGGTTTAGCTTTGCGAATTGTACAGAAAAAAGTATCGCGTATCTTATTCAACAAACGCGTGGTAACCCTCGATTTGGCTAGTCTTGTGGCTGGCACAAAATATCGTGGACAGTTTGAAGAACGCATGAAAGCGTTGATGAATGAATTGGAAAAAAACCCCGACATCATCTTGTTTATTGACGAAATCCACACCATTGTTGGTGCAGGTGGCGCAACTGGCTCACTCGATGCTTCAAACATGTTCAAACCTGCATTGGCAAGAGGCGAGATACAATGTATTGGCGCCACTACCCTAGACGAATATCGTCAGCATATAGAAAAAGATGGTGCGCTCGAAAGACGTTTTCAAAAAGTAATGGTTGAACCAACAAATATTGAAGAAACCATCACGATTCTCAACAATATCAAAGACAAGTATGAAGATCATCACAATGTTATTTTTACGCCAGAAGCTATCGAAGCTTGTGTAAAATTGACCAACAGATACATGACTGATCGATTTTTACCAGACAAAGCCATCGATGCACTCGACGAGGCTGGGTCTCGTGTACACATCACCAATATCGAAGTACCTGAAATCATCCTACAATTAGAAAAAGAATTGGAAGAAATCAGAGACAAAAAAAGTAGTGCAGTCAAACGTCAGAAATACGAAGAAGCTGCAGCTTGCAGAGACGAAGAAAAAGATATTGAGAAAAAACTTGCGGTTGCTCAAGAAAAATGGGAAGAAGATTCAAAAAACAACAAAATTGTGGTGACCGAGCAGCAAGTAGCCGATGTGGTGTCGATGATGACGGGTATTCCTGTCAATAAAATTGCGCAAACTGAAGGTAAAAAATTGGCCGAATTGCCCGAAACTATCAAAGGCAAAGTCATCGGACAAGATGAAGCAGTAAGCAAAATAGCCAAATCGATACAACGCAATAGAGCCGGACTCAAAGATCCGAACAGACCTATCGGTTCATTTATCTTTCTAGGGCAAACAGGAGTAGGTAAAACTCAATTGGCAAAAGTAATTGCCAAAGAAATTTTTGACTCTGAAGATGCTTTGATACGTATCGACATGAGTGAATATATGGAAAAATTTGCCATCTCTAGATTGGTGGGTGCTCCTCCTGGATATGTGGGATATGAAGAAGGCGGACAATTGACCGAAAAAGTAAGAAGAAAACCCTACTCCGTTGTATTGCTAGACGAGGTAGAAAAGGCACACCCAGACGTTTTCAACATGTTATTACAGGTACTAGACGATGGTCATCTTACCGACAGTTTGGGCCGCAAAGTTGATTTTAGAAACACCATCATTATCATGACCTCAAATGTTGGTGCAAGACAGCTGAAAGATTTTGGACAAGGTGTAGGTTTTGGTACTTTGGCCAAACAAAATCAGGTCGAAGACAACTCGAAATCTATCATCGAAAACGCGCTGAAAAAAGCATTTGCACCTGAATTTTTGAACAGAATCGACGATGTAATTGTTTTTAACGCTTTAGAAAAAGAAGATATTCGAAAAATCATCAATATCGAGATTGAAAAAGTATATGGCCGCGTAAAAGATTTGGGATATCAATTGACCATGACAGACCAAGCACTAGATTTTATTGCTGAAAAAGGTTATGATAAACAATATGGCGCAAGACCATTAAAAAGAGCTATCCAAAAATATATCGAAGACACCCTAGCTGAAGAAATCGTAAAGGGCTCATTGACAGAAAATTCGCATATTATTTTGGATCATAAAGAAAACGAAAATCAACTGAGTGTAAAGATCAACAAAACAAATCAACAGCCAGAAGATGTAAAATAAAAAAGTAAAAATTTAACACCTTAACGGTCATAGCTGTAAACCCGCATTATGACCGTTTTTTTGCCCCATACAAAAAGTGTTTTGTTTTTCTACTTACAACAATATTTTTGATTTTCAAAGAGCGTTTTTATTTTTTTTTCACGAAAATTGTTCACATATTTGCTGTTCAATTAGAAAAAGAAAAATCGGCTCTTGTTTTTCGGATTTCATTAAAAATTATTTGGTAAAAAATGCTTGAAAATACACAAAAAACTGCTATAGACATTTGGAATAGGTGCCTAGACTACATCAAAGACAACGTTGATTCACAAGCCTTTACGACTTGGTTCAAACCGATTTCTGCGATAGAGTTGGAAGAAAAAGCATTGTACATCCAAGTACCAAGCAAGTTTTTTTATGAATGGCTAGAAGAGCATTATGTAACGGTCCTCAAATCAGCTTTGAACAAAGTTTTGGGCGCAAACGCCAAGTTGATCTACAAAATCAATATGGAAAATTCTTCTGGGGCCAAGCAACCTTTTACCGAGCAATTACCAAGTTCAAATAGAAGTCCGGTCAGAACACAAGAGTTAGACGTACCCGTACAAACCAAAAGCCCCGAACTCAAAAACCCATTTGTGATTCCGGGTATCAGAAACGTACATGTCGATTCTCAATTAAATTCTAATTACAGCTTTGATAATTTTTTGGAAGGTGAATCTAATCGCTTGGCCAGAAACGCAGGTATGGCAGTTGCCAACAAACCTGGAGGCACATCTTTCAACCCCTTGTTGATTTATGGAGGTGTTGGCCTTGGTAAAACACACCTTGCCCACGCCATCGGAGTAGAAATCAAAGAAAAACATCCAGACAAAACCGTTTTGTATATCTCTGCAGAAATTTTTATGCAACAATATGTAGACTCGGTAAGACGTAAAACTCGACATGATTTTATCTATTTTTATCAATTGATAGATGTGTTGATTGTAGATGACATCCAGTTTTTCTCCGGAAAATCTGGCACACAAGACGTGTTTTTTCACATTTTTAACCACTTACACCAAAATGGTAAACAAGTGATTTTGACCTCAGACAGAGCTCCAGTTGACATCCAAGATATTGAACAAAGACTACTGTCACGTTTTAAATGGGGATTATCTGCCGAAATTTTGAACCCAGATTTTGAAACCCGCGTGAGTATCATCAATAATATTTTGTATCGCGACGGGGTAGAAATGCCCGAAGATGTAATCAATTATATCGCCAAGAATATCAAAAACAACGTGCGAGAGCTCGAAGGTGCTGTGATATCACTTATTGCTCAATCATCATTCAACAAAAAAGATGTAACGATAGAATTGGCCAAAAGTGTGGTCGAAAAATTTGTAAAACAAGTACACAAAGAGGTCTCTATTGACCAAATACAAAATGTAATTGCCAAGTATTTTGACATGGATGTAGACACCCTCTGCTCCAAATCGAGAAAGAGAAACATCGTACAAGCAAGACAATTAGCCATGTTTTTTGCTAAAAAATACACCAAAGCATCACTAGCAAGTATAGGTTCGCAAATCGGCAACAGAGACCACGCCACTGTGCTACACGCTTGTAAAACAGTTGATAACTTGCTCGAAACAGACAAGCAATTCAAAGCTTACTATAACGAAATCAACACTCAACTATCTTCTTGATGAAAATTTTAATGGTATGTTTGGGCAATATCTGTCGGTCACCATTGGCTGAAGGCATCCTCAAATCCAAAGTTGATTCGACACAAATATTGGTAGACTCTGCCGGTACAGGCGCTTGGCACGCAGGTAGCTTGCCCGACAAACGCTCTATTGCTGTTGCTAAAAAAAACGGCATTGACCTTACCGACCAACGTGCACGAGTGTTTTTACCTGAAGATTTTACTCGTTTTGATAAAATCTATGTCATGGACCACAGCAATTATGTAAACGTTTGTAAATTGGCCCCTAATGAACAAGCTATTGATAAAGTACAATTGATTTTGAACGAATCTCACCCCGATAAAAACCTCGAAGTCCCCGACCCTTACTATGGTGGAGATAGTGGCTTTGATGACGTTTTCGACATGCTTGATGAAGCTTGTGAAAAAATCAAAGAAAAGATTTCTAAATAACTTTTTATCCTTTTTAACCTATACTATTCTGACAATCGACGTTGGACAGCTAGTATATTATCGTTATTTTTGTGGCTACAAACCGAAGGAATGATATGACAACATTTGGCACCCTATATTTGATACCTGTAATGCTCGGCGACACAACGGCCGACCACGTTTTACCAGCAAGTGTATTGCGCGCTGTGAGCTTACTAGACGATTATGTAGTCGAAAACAGCAAAGCTGCCCGCAAACTTATCAAAGCCATTTGTCCCGAAAAAAAACAATCTACACTCAATTTGTTTGAGCTCAACAAACACACAGATTTACAATCCATCAAAAGCTTTTTACAACCACTTACCGAAGGCATAGATATGGGCTTGATGAGCGATGCTGGATGCCCTGGTGTAGCCGACCCTGGCGCTGCGATAGTTGCTTTGGCTCACCAAAAAGGCATCAAAGTAGTACCGCTTACAGGACCTTCATCTATACTATTGTCGCTAATGGCTTCGGGGATGAATGGGCAAAGCTTTGCTTTTCATGGCTATTTACCTATCGACAAAAGCGAAAAGAAAAACAAAATCAAGCAATTAGAAAAAATATCGGTAGAGCAAAATCAATCTCAATTGTTTATAGAAACTCCTTACCGCAACAACCAAATGCTGGATGATTTGATGAAGTTTTTACACCCAAACACCTCGCTGTGTGTAGCTTGCGACATTACCTTAAAAACAGAATTTATCGTCACTAAAAAAGTAAGCGACTGGAAAAAATCTAAACCAGATTTACACAAACGCCCTTGCATTTTTATTTTCTATGCGCAATAATGATTGCTCCAAAATTTTGGTTCGAAAAATGGTTGTATATTTGTAGCTTGTAAAACCTCTGCATGAAATTTGATTTAATACAAACCGACGCGTTGTCTAGCGCACGAGCAGGCGCTATCACTACAGACCACGGAGTGATAGAAACACCTATTTTTATGCCCGTTGGCACAGTTGCTACAGTAAAAAGCGTACATCAGCGCGAGCTCAAAGAAGACATCAATCCTGATATTATTTTAGGTAACACCTATCATTTATACCTCCGTCCGCAGACAGAAATCCTTGAAAAAGCCGGCGGTCTTCATCGATTCATGAATTGGGATAGAAATATTTTGACCGACTCTGGCGGTTTTCAAGTATATTCATTATCAGGACGAAGAAAAATCAAAGAAGAAGGCGTAAAATTTAAGTCGCACATCGATGGCTCTTACCACTTTTTTTCGCCAGAAAATGTAATGGATATTCAACGCTCTATCGGTGCCGATATCATCATGGCTTTTGACGAATGTACGCCCTACCCTTGCGATTACAATTACGCCAAACGCTCGATGCACATGACGCATAGATGGCTAGACCGTTGCATCAAACGATTTGACGAAACCGAACCAAAGTATGGTTATGAACAAACGCTTTTCCCGATTGTACAAGGCTCTACCTACAAAGATTTGAGAGCACAATCTGCCGAATATATTGCCAATGCAGGCGCTTTTGGTAATGCTATCGGAGGTTTGTCTGTGGGCGAACCAGCAGAAGAAATGTATGAGATGTGCGAAGTGGTGACCAATATTTTACCCAAAGAAAAACCACGCTATTTGATGGGCGTAGGCACACCCGCAAATATATTAGAAAACATTGCCTTGGGTATCGATATGTTTGACTGTGTGATGCCTACACGCAACGCGCGAAATGGTATGCTATTTACATCTGAAGGGACGGTAAATATCAAAAATAAAAAATGGGCAGACGATTTTTCGCCACTCGACCCGATGGGACATACTTGGGTAGATACCGATTATTCTAAAGCCTACCTCAGACACCTTTTTGCCGCTAACGAATATTTAGGCAAACAGATTGCCACCATTCACAACCTCGGTTTTTATATGTGGCTTGTTCGTGAAGCTCGACGACAAATATTGGCTGGCACTTTTTATGGTTGGAAAGAACAAATGGTCAAAAAGCTAAGCATCAGATTGTAAATGAAAATCATTGATTGGTACATACTCAAACGCTATTTAGGCACTTTTTCGGTGATGATATTGCTGTTTATCCCTATTGGAATAATCATCGATGTTACCGAAAAAATTAACCGTATTTTAGACAACAACGCTCCACTAGACGAGGTAATTGTGTATTACCTCAACTTTACTGTCTATTTTGCGAATATGTTGTTTCCAATATTTTTGTTTATATCTATCATTTGGTTTACCTCAAAACTAGCCAACAATACAGAGATTATCGCTATTTTGAGTTCGGGTATTTCGTTTTTTCGATTTTTAAAACCTTACTTTATTGGCGCCACATTGATTTCTATTTTTGCTTTAATCATGGGATTTTTTATCGTACCCAAATCGAGTTTGGGATACAACGAATTTCGATACAAATACATGAAACGCAAAGAGATAAGAGAAACTTTTAATGTGTATCGACAAATCAATGAAAACGATTTTATTTATGTAAGCAATTTTAATTTGCCTAATCAAACGGGGTACAACTTTACCTACGAGAGTTTTGACGGCAATCAATTGACCTACAAAATCAAAGCATCGAGAATCACGTACAACCCTGACAGCAAAGACTACACACTCACTAATTACGAAAAAAGAGTGGTTGGCGAAAACAATGATATCATCGAAAAAGAAAGCAAAAAAACATGGCTTTTGATTTTGAACTTGAAGACCTCACCCCTACCATATATGCTGCCGAGACCATGACTTTGGGCGAACTCAACCGTTTTATAGAACGCGAAAAAATGAGAGGCTCATCAAATATAGACACCTATTTGGTGGTCAAATACCGCAAATACAGCGTACCGATTTCGGCATTTATCCTCACGATTATTGCCGTAGCCGTATCGTCTATGAAACGTCGGGGCGGTATTGGTATCAACTTGGCCTTGGGTATGGCATTGGCATTTATTTATATCTTTTTTGATAAAATTTTTGGCACCTTGGGGCAATCTTCAAGTATGGATCCGTTTATTGCCGTTTGGACGCCTAACCTATTGTTTGCCTTGCTAGCCATTTATCTACTGAATAATGCTAAGCGATAATTTAAAAAACCAACTCAAACTCCATTTAATCGTATTTATTTGGGGGTTTACCGCTGTTTTGGGCGCATTGATAAGCGTGGGTGCGCTGTCGTTGGTCTTGATCAGAATGAGCATTGCCTTGATATTTGTAGGCTTGTTTTTGTTTATCCGAAAAAAATATCGCCGATTTAGCCGTAAAGAGATTTTGCTGTTTTTGGCCGCTGGAACTGTGATTGCCTTGCATTGGCTCAGTTTTTTTCATGCCATTAAAATATCTAACGTCTCTGTAACCTTAGCTTGTATATCTACCGGCGCTTTTTTTACCTCTTTGCTCGAACCTTACTTTTTTAAACGTGCAATCATCAAGTATGAAGTTTTTTTGGGCGGACTCGTCATTGTCGGATTAGCCCTCATTTTTAGTTTTGAGACAGAATACTTTATGGGTATTCTTACCGCGCTCACCTCAGCCTTTTTATCAGCATCCTTTTCTATTATCAATGCGAAGCTGATTCAGAAATATCCGCAAGATAGCGTTATGATTAGTTTTTACGAAATCATGGGCGGTGTGTTGTTTTTGTTCCTGATTTTGTTGCTTAGTGGCGGTTTTAGTCTAGCTACTTATGCACAGCTCCCTACTACAGACTGGTTATGGCTATTCGTCTTAGGCTCGGTATGTACCGCTTATCCATTTATCGCCTCACTCGATATCATGAAACACCTATCACCTTATACTGTTATGCTCTCTATCAACCTCGAACCTATATACGGTATCTTGTTGGCAGTCATGGTGTTTGGAGAAAAAGAAAAGATGACACCTCAGTTTTATTTAGGTGGATTAATTATCCTCTTGACAGTTTTAGCCAACGGCTATTTTAAAAATAAAGCCAAAAGAAGGCAAAAGATTTAATAATATTTTATATTTGTATTCATAAAACAAACTAGATAACCATGGAATATTTGGATTTTGAACTTCCAGTAAAAGAATTGATGGAGCAATTAGATAAATGCCAAGTCATTGGAGAAGAATCTGATGTGGATGTAAGCGAGACTTGCAAAAAAATTGAACAAAAACTACTCGATAAGAAGAAAGAAATATATGGCAACCTCACGCCTTGGCAGCGTGTACAACTATCTCGCCACCCCAATCGTCCTTATACGCTAGATTATATCAAAGCTATTTGTGGCGATACATTTATGGAGTTGCACGGCGACCGCAATGTACGTGACGACAAAGCCATGGTGGGCGGATTGGGTAAAATAGGTAACCAGTCTTTTATGTTTATCGGACAACAAAAAGGTTTTAATACCAAAACTCGCCAGTACAGAAACTTTGGGATGGCCAACCCCGAAGGTTACCGCAAAGCCCTGAGGTTGATGCGTATGGCAGAGAAATTTAACGTACCGATTGTAACTTTTATAGACACGCCTGGTGCTTACCCAGGTTTGGAGGCTGAAGAACGCGGACAAGGCGAGGCTATTGCCCGTAACATCATGGATATGTTTCAGATAAAAGTACCCATTATGGTCGTGATTATCGGCGAAGGAGCTTCGGGTGGAGCTTTGGGGATAGGTGTTGGCGACAGGGTTTTTATGCTCGAAAATACTTGGTATTCTGTGATTTCGCCTGAATCTTGCTCTTCTATTTTGTGGAGAAGCTGGGACTTTAAAGAACAAGCTGCAGAGTCGTTGAAGCTGACTGCACAAGACATGAAGAAAAATAAATTGATCGATGAGATTGTGCCCGAACCTCTTGGTGGCGCACATTATGACCGCGAAACTACTTTTGAAACGGTGAAAAAAACTATCGTGAAAACATATAAACAACTCGCAAAAAAAGAAACTGACGAATTGCTCAGCGAACGTATGGCTAAATATGAAGCTATGGGCGAATTTAAGGGATAACATTACTATTTTTGTACCATATACAAAGCCGTCTTGATGTGAATCGAGGTGGCTTTTGTAGTGATGGGTTTTTAGTAATTAGAGACTAGAGACTAGAAATCAGGAGTCAGGAACTAGGGATTAGAGACTAGTAAATAGTGAAAAGAAAAAACTAACAACTCAAAACTAAACACTAAGCACTCAAAACTAAGCACTAAAAAAAACTACTTCCCGATACAAAATATTTAAAATTCTTATTTTCAACACATTAGAAATACAAAGGTGTAGTTTTGGCACAGAATAATTGTTGATAAAATTATATTCTAGGTATTAACTTTCCATTCCATTAATAAAAGTCTCCACAAAGTTTACTACTTTGTTTAAAATTCTATCTCCTATGGTTTTACGTTTTAAGACGCTTGGTTTTATTCCTTCTATTAAATCTAATAATTCATCACGTAATGGTTCTCTTTCTGCATAGAGGTAATTTTCTATTAGTTTTTGTGTTTTTTCTGATGATAGATTTTCTTCTTTTACAAATAATTCAAATGCTTTTTGCTGCTCTATACTCCAGAACTTTTCAAATTCTTGTGGTATGGTTTCTGAATCTTGTATTTGAGGTAAATTGTCTTCTATAAACTTTTCTATTAACTCTCGTTTACTTCTTAAATTGGCTTCACCTGTTAAGGCATCTACAATTTCTTTTTTCTTAGCTTCTTGTTCTTCTTTTTTAGCATCTTTTAAGTTAGCTAAGAGTTTAAGTATATATGTTACATTGATTTCATCTCTATGGATTAATTCTAATTCAAAATCTACATCATCAAGAATTGAAACTTTTTCTTTGGCTGTATCGTGTTTTGTTTTTTGCCATAAATCAAGATACTTACTCCTGTAATCATTAAACAACTGTTCTGCCATAGCTAAGTCTTCCCAATTGAAATTAGCAAAGGTTGTCATTGTGTTTTTTAAACGCATTAACTCTCTAAATGCCTTAATAAATTCTAATTCATCTTCTTCACTTGCTAAATCATTTACACTATCAACAGTAGGAACTAATTCAAGAAGATTATTATGTGCCTCATCAAATTTTTGCACATAATCTTCATAAGGCTTCATTATAATGACATCTATCGCTTCTTTATTACTAAAGAGTGTTATTGCTTGATCTGTTACTTTTTTAAGGTTACGGAATACTACAATATTACCTTGTGATTTCTGCTCGTTTATAATTCTATTTGTTCTTGAATATGTTTGTATTAATCCGTGATATTTTAAATTCTTATCTACATATAAGGTGTTTAATGATGGACTATCAAAACCTGTTAAAAACATATTTACTACTAACAGAATATCAATTTTACGTTCTTTTACTTTCTTTGATATATCATTGTAATAATTGTAAAATGACTGACTATCTTTTGTTGAAAAATTAGCGCCAAACATTTCATTGTAATGCCCTATGTAACTTTCTAATTTATCTCTTTTATGGCTATTCATACCGTATAAGGCTGCTGCTTCTTCAACTACCGAAACTTCTTCTGGAATATAGCCGTTGGCATCTGCATCGTCTTCGTTGGCCACATAACTAAATATGGTTGCTATTTTTAGATTATGCTCTCCTGCTTCTTTTTTACGCTGAAAGATATCATAATACTGCACCAACATATCTGTACTACCAACACAAAACATTCCTGTAAATTCTTTGCTGTGTGTTTTACGGTTGTGATTTGCTATAATATAATCTGCAATTTTTTCTAATCGTTTTGGCGATTCCATTAACTCTTTACGGTCAATGTCTTCTACTTCAATATCTATTTCTGTTGCAGATTCTTTTTGCTTGTATTTACCCACATATTCAACCGCAAACTTTAATACATTTTCATCTTTAATAGCATCTGTTATCACGTACTTATGTAAACAATCGCCAAATAATTCTTTAGTAGTACGTTTTCCTAAATCGTTTTTAACTGCATTATCTGCAAATATGGGAGTACCTGTAAAACCGAACATTTGAAAGTTATTGAAGAATGCTTTTATACGGTTGTGCGTTTCTCCAAACTGACTACGATGACATTCATCGAAAATAAAGACGATACGCTCATCTTTCGTTTTGTTCATCTTCGCTAAATAGTTCTTTTTGCTGATGGCTGTATTTAACTTCTGAATAGTTGTTACAATAATCTTAGTATCATCACTAAACTGTTTTACTAATGCTTTTGTATTATCTGTACCATCTATACTGCCTTTAGAGAAACTATTAAATACTGTCGAAGTTTGGTAATCTAAATCTTTACTATCTACTACAAATACCACCATTTTAACTTGTGGCATTTTCATAATTATTTGACTTGCTTTAAAAGATGTAAGCGTTTTACCTGAACCTGTAGTATGCCAAATATAACCGTTATGCGTGCTATTCTTAACCTTATCTATAATGCTTTCTACTGCATAATATTGATACGGTCTAAGCACCATTAATATTTTATGCGTTTC
>JBFHGP010000039.1:0-17486 GCA_041583035.1 Flavobacterium sp. | reverse complement strand
TGTAGCACTCCAAGTTGTAATCTTACACAGTAAATCTACAAAATTTTTGAAAGCAATTCACAACGGCCAGTCTAATATGGCTGGGCGACATAGCGTTGTAATCTTACACAGTAAATCTACAAAATTTTTGAAAGCAATTCACAACTAACAAAGTGTGAAGAGGTTGGTCAAGTCTAGTTGTAATCTTACACAGTAAATCTACAAAATTTTTGAAATCGAAGATTCAGCGAATTCCTGCCAAAACAGCATTGATGAGCTAAAGCAATTCACAACTAAAGACGTGTATATGACTTACCCCCTTGCATCGTGTGGTACAACAAGCTATAAATGATTTACAATTCGCAAAACCAGTTCTCTCACCTATTCCCACAAAAAAAACCGACTCGAAAGCCGGTTTTTAAGCAATTGATTAAACCTAAATAGCAATTTTTATTTTTCAGTTTCTTCTTTTTTATCTGCAAACTCATCTACAAAATTTTCATTCTCGACATAGTCAGCAGTCATCAACTCTGCATAATCAGTTTCTTGCTTGCCTTTTCTGAATCGTCGTCCGATACCGTCAAAGATAGAGTAAACCACTGGTACGATAATCAAGGTGAGGAATAACGAAGATAACAAACCTCCGATAATTACAATTGCCAAACCTCTGTTGATATCGGCACCATCGCCTTGCGCCATCGCAATTGGTACCATCCCCATCACCATCGCAATGGTGGTCATCAAAATCGGACGGAAACGTGCGTGATTGGCTGCTACCAAGGCATCGTATACACTATATCCGGCCTCGATGCGGTGATTGGCAAAATCGACAAGCATAATCGCGTTTTTCGCCACCAAACCAATTAACATAATAATACCTAGAATGGTGAAAATATTCAGGGTTTGGTTGGTCAATGCAAGCAATAGTAAGGCTCCGATGAATGACAGTGGGATAGAGAACAAAATCACAAATGGTTTTGAAAAACTATCGTAAAGCACCACCATTACGGCATATACTAACAAGATTGACGCCAACAAGGCAATACCTAGCGTACCAAAACCTTCTTCTTGGTTTTCTACATTACCTCCCCAAACAAATGATACACCTGGTTTGAGTTCTAATTTTGAAAATTCTTCTTCCCAGGCAGCTGCCAAAGCACCTTCAGAGGTACCTACTACTTGTGATTGTACAGATACTGCTGGCGATTTGTCACGACGCTCCAACAAAGTTGGCCCTGAGCCGTATGATATATCTGCAAACTGCTCTAGCGTGATGCTTTGTCCTTGTGTGTTGATAAACTTGAGGTTTTTCACATCGTTCATCGTACCACGGCCGTTTTGGTCATAGCGAATGTTGATATCGTACTCGGTGTCGCCAGCGCGGTATTTTACATCGGTGTTACCCGCAAAAGCATTTTGCATGGTCATACCTACGGTAGCTACATTGAGCCCAAGGGCGTTCATCTTGTCACGGTCTAGCTCTACCACTACTTCTGGGTTTCCGTCTTCTGAGGTTAGTTTTACCTCGTTCGACCCTGGAATTTCTCTCAATAAGTCGGCAGCTTTTTGTGCATATTCTAAGGCATCTTCTTGAGAAGAGGCAATCACAGTGAGCATCAACGGCGCTTGCTCTGCTCCCATAATACCGATACTTACAGTTTTTACTTTGGCACCAATCAGTACGTTTTCCATCTCGCGTTTTAGCTTTGCAGCATATACTTTGGTTGGTTCGCCACGCACAAATTCATCTTCCAAATAAATCTGAATTTCTGACTTGTACTTCGTACCACTGGTGCTCATCATTCCGTCAGACGACTGACCAACGGTGGTAATCATTTTTTCGATTTCTGGTTTTTGTGACAAATAAGCTTCTGCTTTTTGTGTCAGCAAGTTGGTTTGTTCGATAGAAGCATCTTTGTCTAGCTCAAACTGTAAATAGAACTCTCCTTTATCATTTTCAGGGAAAAAACTACCTCCGATAAATCCGCCAAAAACTAAGCCTAATGAAGCAAAAAATAATACAACAGTTATCAATAGTGTAATAACTTTGTTACCTCTGCTTTTTAATGACCACTCGAGAATACCCGAAATTCCGTTGGTTAATTTTGACAATCCGGCTTCAAATCCGTATAATATTTTTCCGAATAACGAATGTTTGCTGATGTGAGATAATTTTCCGAATCGAGAATACAACCAAGGTACTAAGGTAAATGATACCAACAACGACAACATGGTAGCAACCACAACGGTCACACAAAACTGACGCAAAATATCTGATACCAAACCTGTTGACATCGCAATTGGCAAAAATACCACGACAATAACCAAGGTAATTGCAGTTACGGTAAATCCGATTTCTTTTGCACCGTCATAGGCTGCACGCACTTTGTTTTTGCCCATCTCCATGTGGCGGTGAATGTTTTCGATTACCACAATCGCATCATCAACCAAGATACCTACTACCAATGATAGACCAAGCAACGACATCAAATTGAGTGTATATCCAAACAATTGTAAACCGATAAATGTACCAATCAACGAGAGCGGAATAGCCAAAGTAGCGATACCTGCATCACGCAAACTGTGTAAGAAAAACAACATGATAAACGCTACCAAAATAACTGCGATACCCAAATCGACCATTACGTGATTGGCCGAGCTAATGGTGTAATCTGTAGAGTTTGACGCTACTGTTACTTGTACATTTTGCTCTTCATAATCTTGTTGCACCTCATCAATAGTCTCTTTTATCAAATCTGACACCGCAACGGCGTTTGCATCAGATTGCTTATACACCTGCATCAAAATAGTGTTTTGCTGGTCGATACGAGCAATTTTTTCGATATCTTTGATTCCGTCTTGTACTTCAGCCACATCACTCAATCTTATAGATGTACCGGCTGGTGTTGTGATAGGCAAATTACGCATTTGCTCTAGTGAAGTAAATTTACCAGACAAACGAATCGTTGTTTGATTGGTTTGTGTTTTGATGTTCCCGGTAGGGAAATCCATATTTGATGCTGCTATAATTTGCTGCACCTGCCCGATAGTAAGCCCGTACCCGGCCAAACGCTCTGGGTCTACACTCACTTGTATTTCGCGTTCTTCTCCACCAATCAAATCAACCTTAGCGACACCGTTCACCCTAGAAAAAATAGGCTGGATTTTTTGGTCTAAAAGGTCATACAGTTCTTTCTCAGTGAGGTCTGAAGTAACCGACAAGTTGATAATCGGGATATCATCGATCGAAAATTTGTTTAATGACGGTGGATCTGCATCTTCAGGCAAATCACTCAATACTGCGTTTATCTTACGCTGCGCATCGGTGAGCAAAAAGTTGACATCGGCACCGGTGTTTAATGTAATCATTACCACCGATACACTTTCCATCGATTTCGACTCTATTTTTTTTACGTTTTCGAGCGATGCCACAGCGTCTTCAATCACTTTGGTCACCGAGGTTTCTACCTCTGCTGGCGCTGCTCCGGGGTACACCGTTTGAACGTTGATGATATTCGAATCAAATTTTGGTACCAATTCATAACCCAAATTTAGGTAAGATGCGATACCTCCCAACATCATAATCGCAAACAAAACGATGATGACACTAGGTCTTTTTATTGATATTTCTGATATTTTCATGGATAAATTTCCTTAAATGTTTAAATTATTGTCTACAAACATCAAAATGTTGTTTACCGGACAAATGCTGTTATTTGATGACTTCGATAGCGGCACCATCTGCTAGGTTGATTTGACCAGATATGATTACCTCTTCTCCTTTTTCGAGACCCGAAACCACCTCGACAAATTCACCGAAGGTACGCCCCGAAACTACTTCTTTTAGTGTAGCTTTACCACCTTGATTTACATATACTTGGTTGGCACTCACACTACCCACAAAAGCTGTACGCGGAATCACCAAAATGTTATTTATCTGGCTATCGCCAAAATAAGCATTACCATACATACCTGCTTTTAGCGAACCTTCAGCATTGTTGGTAATCTCCAACTCTACCGGAAAATTTAAACTCTCGTTTGCTTTTGGTGCGATAAACGATATTTTTCCTGTAAATTCTTTATCGGCCAATGCTGGCGTTACTACTTTTATAGATTGTCCTACTTTGAGGTTTCCTACATTTTTTTCGTCTACATTTACTTTTAGTTTTAAGGTAGATACATTTACTATATCAAACAACTCCATTCCTGGATTTACAAAAGACCCTGGCTCGATTTTCTTCGAATTAACAATCCCTGAAAAAGATGCTTTTACATTTACATCACCTGCTGATATTTGTGCGCTACGCAAATTGTTTTTGGCGTTTTCTAACTGTAATTTTACTTGGTCTAATTGTTGTTTAGTCACTCCGCCAGTTGCAAAAGCACTTTCGAAACGAGCCAACTCTGATTGTGCGTTATCATATACTGCTTGTGCGTTGGCAACGTTTACGTTTTGCTGATCAGCCTTGATAATAGCTAGTGTTTGTCCGGCTCTAACATACGAACCCTCGCTTACCAACACACGGCTAACTCGTCCGGCTACTTCGGTAGATAGTTTTACTTCTTGCTTAGGTACAAATGTACCATTGGCAATATACTGATTGTTGATTTCTCTATAATCAGCAGTAGTGGTACGCACTGCCACAAAGCTGTTTTTTTGTCCCACAATTTCGGTTTGGGCGGCGTTTTCTTCTTTGTGCTTGTTGAGCATATACATGATTCCGGCCAATGATGCTACGATAAGTATGCCTGTTATGATTACTTTTTTCATGATTCTACTTTTATTCTTGTGTTAGTGTTTGTAATTCTCCCTTTGCTTTAATCAATTGTATTTCAGCTAATTTATAATCTAGCAATGCACTAGTTTGGTTATTTTGTGCATCGGCATATTGTGTTTCTGCATCTAGCAGATCAGTCAATGTAGCCAATCCTACGTTATAGTTATTTTCTACGTCTTCTAGTACTTCTTTGGCCAAATTTACGTTTTCGTTTTGCGTATTCAAAGTTATCAAAGAATTGTTGAGCTGAGTAATTGCGTTGCGCAAACTTAGATCTAATGCCAAGCGAGTGTCTCTTTTGTCGGCTTCGAGTTTGTCAATTTCTATCTGAGCTTGTCTGGTTTTGGCACGAACGCTCCCACCATTAAAAATCGGAATAGATAAATTTAGACCTAAGTTAGAATAATTTGACCAAACTGCTCCAGGACTTTCAGCAAACCAAGGAAAATCTTCCCCAAAACCTACATAGCCATAAGAAGCATTAAAACTCAAACTTGGCAAGCCTTGCGCTTTTGTTGCCTTCTTGTTTAAAGCCAAAAGTTCGCTTTGTTTTTCTAATAATTTGATTTCGGTACGGTTGTTTATATCGACGTTTTCATCTACAAAAGCATGCTGAGTAACTTCAAAAGTGTTTTCAGGCAAGCTCACCTCTTCATTGATATCCATACCGATAAGGTATTTCAATGAATTTTCTTGTAATTCTAACGCATTACCCAACTGCTGACGAGTACTTTTCAGATTATTTAATGTTACGCTGATACGATCTAGGTCAATTTTTTTGGCTAACCCATTATCATACAAATTACTGATTACATTGCGCACCCTTGTTGTGTTTTGGATAGTTTGGTCAACTGTTTTGAGCTGCGACTTGGTTTTGTACACCTCATAATAACTGTTGGCTACCTTCTCTATTACCTGTTCTTCAGTAAGCTCTGCATTAATTTTATAAAATTCGCGTGTGGTTTTGGCTGCTTTGAGCCCAGTAAACACTGCTTGATTAAAAATTTGCTGATTCATCGACACTGCTGCAGATGATTGCCAAGTAGTACCCATTTGTATTACCTGTACTTGATCGCCCATCACCAACGCCATTTGTTGAATAATTGGGTTATAAGTAAGGCCGCCTGTGGCGTTTAGCTGAGGCAATGCATTGGCACGTACTTCTTGGATTTGATATTCGCTGTTCTCTACATCCAAGCGGGCTTTGACGGCTTCGCTCTTATTTTGCAAAGCATAATTGACGGCTTCGCTCAAAGTGAGTGTGTTTTGGGCTTGCGAAGCTAAGCTTAGCAACGCTGCTGCCAAAACAAAAGTGAACTTTCTCATTGGTTGGTTTATTTATTTGGTTTTGTTTAATAATTGTTCTAAAACTTGTAATCCCTTTGGGGTAACTATCCCACGGAGGTGGTATTCTGTGAACTTAAATTCTAACTCATCCATAGCTTGATCGTTATTATATTTCAAAAAATCTTCGTTGTGAAAAAAAGCAGTTGATGCTGCAAAAAACAATCTACCTATAAAGTTTATATCAATTTCTTCTCGATAATACCCTTGCTCTACACCTTCTCTAAGGTTGCGCAAAATGGTAAAATCCAAATCTTCATACTTCCGTTTTTCTATGCGTTCTGATAAGCGCGGATAATATTTTTTGAACTGATAAACAGTTGCTGCATTCAAATTGTGTCCTAGCAAATCTTTGATACATCCTTTCATTCTAAAATGCTCTTCGATAGGATTATTGCAACTACCTACTACGCTTTTCATCTGCTCCATGGTTGAGTCATACACAAAATCTATGGTAGACTGTACCAATGTTTTTTTGGACGGGAAGTGCTGGTAAATTGTCTTTTTTGATATCCCTAGCTCCATGGCAATATCATCCATCGTCACAGCTTTGAAACCGTTTTCGGCAAATAACTGCATAGATTTTTTTAATATTGTTTCTTTCATAATCATTCAAAAAAAATTCGTTGCAAAGATAGACAGGAAACTTCAAATACCAAAAAAGTTTCCAAAGTTTTTTAAAAAATTATTTTACTGTTAAAATTTAGCTTACATTTGCATAAATTATTTATAATTATTCCTTAGCATGGATACTATATCAGACTATAAGTCTATCATTGCCGAATATATACAAGACATCAAGCTGGACAAAAAACCAGTAGAATTATATCAGCCAATACAATACATATTGAGTTTGGGCGGAAAACAAATCAGACCGATACTTACGCTTTTCTCTGCCGAGATTTTTGGTGTAAACCATCAAAAAGCTTTGTACGCAGCGACTGCTATCGAGCTGTTTCACAACTTTTCGCTCATACACGATGACATCATGGACGAGGCTCCGCTGCGACGCGGGCAAGAAACCGTGCATCAAAAGTGGAATACCAACACAGGTATATTGTCTGGTGATGCTATGTTGATATTAGCTTATCAATATTTTGAGAATTATGAGCCGATAATTTTTAGAGAATTGGCAAAACTTTTTAGCAAAACCGCTTTGCAAGTTTGTGAAGGACAACAATTAGACATCAACTTTGAAACTCGTGACGATGTTGCCATCGACGAATACATCCAGATGATTGAATACAAAACTGCCGTATTGGTAGGTGCCGCCCTAGAGATGGGCGCCATAGTAGCTGAGACAAGCGATAAAAACAGAAAAGATATTTATGACTTTGGAAGATATTTAGGCATCGCTTTTCAATTACAAGATGATTATCTAGATGCTTTTGGCGATGTTGCATCGTTTGGAAAACAAGTAGGCGGGGATATTTTAGAGAATAAAAAAACATTTTTGTATCTCAAAGCCTTGTTGAAAGGAACAGCAACACAGCAATCAGCACTCAAACAGTGGTTTGCTACTACAGACAACAACTGCGAAGAAAAAGTTACAAAAGTGAAACAGATATTTGAAGACACCAAAGCCACCGATGACATCAAAGCTGAAATAGAAAAATATACTGACAAAGCCATTCGCAAACTAGAGCAGTTAGATATTGGCGAAAATTATAAAAAGGAATTGAGGAGTTTTGCTTTAGATTTGATGAACAGATCTGTGTAAAAAATCAACTGTATAAAAAAGCACGCTAATTTTGAGAATAGCGTGCTTTTTTTGTGGCAATTATTTTTTATATACCTATTTCTATCTGAAAACGCACATACCAATTGTCTTTGGTAGATCCGTCGTTAAACTTCATTTTATCCATGGTAAACTCTGTTTGAATTTTGAAAGCATGCTCCCAAATATACTTGGTCAACCCGATGCTGTACTGGTTTTGATTTGGCAATCCAGCTTGGTACAATTCGTCTTTCATTTTTTGGGTAGAAAAACGTCCTATCAACTCGTAATCTTTCGGAAAAACATAACTCAATTGGTAATCCATACCGTGACCGGCAAACACCATCGATTGAGCTAAGTTGCCATCACTATCAAGACCTTCAGTGATTGGGTCTTTGGCGTCTCTTTGCATATAAGCCACTTGCCCAGCCCAGCCGTTGTATTTGAATATCGCATCCAAAAACATGATTTTTTGTGTAGTTGGCGCAAACAAAGCATCGCCTTGCGTACCTCGCGATTTCAGACTTTTATTGTTTTGGTGATATACCCCAGAAAGCATCAATTTTGGTGTTTCTTCACGTTTGATGTCTCCTTCAAAATACTCTCCACCTTTGGTAAAAAGTCCGAAAGGATACAACTCTACCTTACCTGTAAGGGCTACGTTGTCATCTTTACCGCTCCAGTTACGCCCTTCACCACTACTAATAGCTGTCTTGATATTCCACGAAAAATCGTCTGGTGAACCATGTAAGTAATATACTTGAAAACCAAAATCACGGTCAATATTAAATTTAGCATTATTGATAGAACGGTCTGTCAATTGCAAAGCACCCGAAGAGTTTACACGCTGACGGTTACCTGGTAACTTTGTTTGTCCAAAAATGAAAGCCCAATTTTTATTTGGTCGATAACCTACAGTTGCATCACGAATAATATTGATATTTTGCCCCTCTTTTAACGACCCGCCCAAATCGCCCGGTGTAAAAGATAATTGCAAAGCGTACTGAAACTTAGGGTCTCCTACATAACCGTCTAATCTCAAACGCAAACGTCTGATTTGTGCTTCGTATTCATCTTCTTGACTATCATCGTCATAACTATAATAAGTTACACGATTTTGCATTCTGAAACGAATGTTGAGCTGAAACAAGCTATCGGCTGAGGTCATCCCCAAACCTTTACCATAATTATAGTACGGCAAAGTAGCAATTTTGAACTCATCATCTACATGATTACTTTCTTTTTGTTGCGACCAAATTAACATTGGTAACATTAACAACACAAATAATAATACTTTTTTCATATTAATTTAATATTTGCGGCAAATCTATTCTTATCTTTGTTGAGCAAACACATATCGTGTGTTAACAAATTATTAAGTAATTGTAAATGAAATATCAATACATCGCTTACCGATTCATTATCAACCCAATACAACCTGCATCCGAAATTTTATTGGCAGAATTAGGCGAGAAAGATTTTGAAAGTTTTGAAGAGACAGCAAACGGTCTTACCGCATATATACAACAACATCTAGATCATCCACAAATATTGGACGATATACATATACTGAACTCTACCGAGTTTGACATCAATTATACCAAAGAAGTTATTAATCAGATAAACTGGAACGAAGAATGGGAAAAAAACTTTACACCCATCGACGTAGATGGTATTTGCTATGTTAGAGCACCTTTTCATCAACCAAAAAACTCTGAATACGAAATAGTTATAGAGCCCAAAATGAGTTTTGGCACAGGGCATCACGAGACTACTTATTTGATGATGAAATATTTGCTACAACTCGACCTTGCACAAAAAAAAGTGCTAGATATGGGTTGTGGCACAGCCATTTTGGCAATACTTGCCATGATGCGTGGAGCTCTCGCCGCTGATGCTATTGATATAGACCGTTGGTGTTACGAAAATTCTATCGAGAATATTGAGAAAAACAATATCCAAAACGTACAAGTGATCGAGGGCGATGCGAGTGTGTTACCAAAGCAACCCACCTACGATTTTGTCATTGCAAATATCAACAGAAATATTTTGCTAAACGATATGCACAAATATGTAGAAACAATGAATGAGACATCCGAAATTTTGTTCAGTGGTTTTTACACAGAAGATATTCCTGCCATTAAGGCAGAAGCCGAAAAAAATGGTTTGATTTTTGTAAACAATTTAGAAAAAAACAATTGGACTGCCTTACATTTTAAAAAAATAAAAGCATGAGCACCATAGAAAAAACCAAAGAAGAAGCCCTTATCCAAGAGCTGTTGACCGGTAATAAAGAACTCGTCTTATACAATGACGACGTCAACACTTTTGACCATGTAATCAACACACTTATTCGCATTTGCGAACACGACCTCATTCAAGCCGAGCAATGTGCCATGCTGGTACATTACAAAGGTAAATGTGGTGTAAAAACAGGTTCTTTTGACGACCTAAAACCGTTGTGTAGCGGGTTGCTCGATGCGGGCTTGAGTGCAGAAATACAATAACAAAACAATCGCAAAACACCGATAAAGAAGACTTTAATTGCACTCAACCGTAACGAAACGACTAAATTGTTAGGCAATTAAAAACCATTTTATTATTTTTGCTTCACGAATACTTTAATCTAATTAAAATCAGAAAATAAATTTATAATGAATTTACACGAATTTCAAGGTAAACAAATATTAGCCAGCTATGGTGTGCGCGTACAGCGCGGTCACGTAGCCGACACAGCCGAAAAAGCGGTAGAAGCTGCCAAACAACTTACAGAAGAAACCGGGACTGGATGGCACGTAATCAAAGCACAAATCCATGCTGGCGGACGTGGTAAAGGTGGAGGTGTAAAACTAGCCAAAAACCTAGACGAAGTAAAAGACATCGCCGGACAAATTATCGGGATGGACTTGATTACACCTCAAACTCCTCCTACAGGTAAGCGCGTAAACCGTGTATTGATTGCCGAAGATGTATATTACCCAGGTGACAGCGAGCCAAACGAATTTTACATGTCTGTTTTGCTAGACCGTTCGACTGGAAGAAACATGATTATGTATTCTACAGAAGGTGGTATGGATATCGAAGAAGTGGCTGAAAAAACTCCACACTTGATTTTTAAAGAAGAAATCGATCCAGCTGTTGGCTTACAAGGTTTTCAGGCGAGAAAAATCGCTTTCAACCTTGGCTTGTCTGGTGTTGCCTTCAAAGAAATGGTAAAATTTGTTGATGCACTATACAAAGCTTATGTAGGGTCTGACTCTTCTATGTTTGAGATTAACCCTGTATTGAAAGCATCTGATGGTAAAATTATTGCTGTTGACGCCAAAGTAACTTTAGACGACAACGCATTGTACCGCCATGCTGATTATGCTGAAATGCGCGATGTAACTGAAGAAAGACCAATCGAAGTTGAAGCCAAAGAAGCTGGACTAAACTATGTAGACCTTGACGGAACTGTAGGATGTATGGTAAATGGTGCTGGTCTTGCAATGGCGACTATGGACTTGATTAAATATGCTGGTTTTGAACCTGCAAACTTCTTGGACGTAGGTGGTACTGCAGATGCTAAACGTGTAGAAACTGCTTTCAGAATTATCTTGAAAGACCCTAACGTAAAAGCTATCTTGATCAACATCTTTGGTGGTATCGTTCGTTGCGACCGTGTAGCACAAGGTGTTGTTGACGCTTACAAAAATATGGGTGACGACATCAACGTGCCTATCATTGTACGTTTGCAAGGTACCAATGCAGATTTAGCTAAACAAATTATTGACGAATCAGGCATGCCTATCCTCTCAGCTATTGAGTTTCAGGAAGCTGCTGACCAAGTAAAAAATGCTTTGTCATAAGTATTCGTTCAAATAACGCTATAAAAAATAGCCGTCTCGATTGAGGCGGCTATTTTTGTATAACTATTACCAGAAGACGACTACATTATTTCCATGTCGCCATCGTCTCCTCTATTGTTGTTGTTTTGCTGTGCTTGTTTTTTACTTTGATTAAAACGGTAAGTAAACGACAAGTTTACCGTGCGTTCTCTCCATTGCATTTCTCTGTAAATATCTGCCGACTCGAGCAACGACTCTGTTCTCCATTTTCTAGAATTAAACAAATCTTGCACATTCAAAGATAAAGTTGCCTTGTCATTCAAAAAGTCTTTACTCAAAGACATATTTACATTGTGGTTATCCAACATTTTTCCTTGTGGAGTATTTCCGCCAGATCTATAAGAATAATTGGTTTGCCAATTAACCTCTCCTGGCAATGTTACACGAGCTGTCAAACGACCATCCAAACGAAAAGCGTCTTGGTCAAAGTTTTGTGTAGTCGGGTTGCCATCAAAATCAACAAATGTGTAGTCTCCACGTGTTTCTTGTTGATAAAAATTCATGTTTCCGTTCAACTTTAACCAATAAAAAGGTGTGTAGTTAAAGTTAAATTCAAATCCATATCGATATTCATCAGACAAGTTGATAGGTGTGATTACCGTAATCGGAATACCTTCGCTATTTACCCCATTGATACGACGCACATATTCAAAAGAATCTGTCGTACGATTGAGGTAAGCCGACGTACTCAAGGTAAAAACACTGCTAAAACGCTTCATGAAACCTAAGTCAAAAGCATCAGTAAAAGCAGGGTCTAAATCTGGATTACCCATGTAAAAATTGATTGAACTAGAGTAATCAGATATTGGGTTGAGCATTCGTCCACGTGGTCTTCTTACGCGTTTACTATAACTCACAGAGGCATTGGTAGATTCGTTAAATTCATAATTCAAGAATGCACTCGGAAAAAAGTTGTCGTATTTTTTTTCGTTATAATCTTCTGTCACCAATTGGTTGACATTGATTTTTGAACTCTCCCAACGCAAGCCCAACATATAACTAAATTTGTTGATTTTGCTGCCAAACTGTGTGTACAAAGCCTGTACGTTTTCTTTATATTCTAGGTTATTCAAAAATAAATCGTTGGGTTCGAGCACACCATCATTGTATGAATTTACTTCGTAATTGGTATTCAGATTATTAAAATTACCCATATAACCAGCCTCAAAATGTGTGTTTTGGGTAATTGGCAAAGTATAATCAACCCTCAATTGGTGATTAAGGTTTGCCTCTTCTGCATCTGTCAGGTCTTCTGTCAACGGGTTGTTATCGCCAACATCATAGGTAGCAATGCTAGAATCTTCTAAATCATAATTTTTAGAAATCGTTGCCGATGCTTTCAACTCGTGCCCGTCGTTATTAAACTTATAGGTAAAATCGTTGGTATAATCTACGTTTTCTTTAAAATCGTCTTCGGAAGTATTACGCATACGACTATTCATCAGCTCGCGTGCTGCGTTGTAAGTATAATAGGTAACGTTGTTTGGGTTATCGCCATTGCTTCTGCGCCAAGAAAAATTTTGCCCCCAAGTAAATTTGTCTGTCAAATACCACTCAAAGCCTACGTTGCCGTTAAAACCTTTTCGGTTTCTCTCTCGGTCACTGAATTCGTCCACAAATTGATTGGTATCACCATTTTCATCAAAATATTCGGTATTACTCAACGAGTTACCTAATGTTTTATTATCGCGATAAGAGAGATTGGCAAAAATATTAAAATTCTTTTGACGATAATTTAGCGTTGTTGCTATGCTATATCCGCTTGGGTCTGTAACGGTAGCAGTCACATTGCCATTGAGCCCTTGGTCTTTTCCTTTTTTGAGGATGATATTGATAAGCCCAGCCCCACCCTCAGCTTCGTATCTTGCAGATGGATTGGTGATTACCTCAACTTGGTCTATCGACTCTGCCGATAACATTTTTAGCGCATCACCGATATTTGCGGCCATACCAGATGGTTTTCCGTCAATCAACACACGTACGCTTTCGTTACCACGCAAACTCACCGTACCGTCAGAGTCGACTGATACTGAAGGTACATTGTCTAGCACGTCGCTTGCCGTTCCTCCTTTTACTACATCGTCATCTCCGATGTTATAAATGCGTTTATCTAAGCGTAATTCTACCGGCGAACGCTCGACTTGGATAATTAAATCTGCCAATTGTTCTTCTCCTGAAGATACCTCAACAGTCCCCATATTCCAATCTGTCGAAATTTCTTTTCCTGATATTATTAAAGGTTCGAAACCGATATAATCGATGGTAATGTCATACACATCAGCACTAGCCTGGAAACTAAAATTTCCGTCCTCATCAGTAATTTCGCCTGTAATATACTCGGCATTGGTGGTACTTTGAAAGACAACACTAGCGTATTCGAGTGGCTCTTTGGTTTCTTTACTAACGATTTTACCTGAAATAACTGGCTGATTTTGACTCATAGCACTGCTAACGGTAAATAACGCAGCAGACATAAGCAGTATTTTGAAGTTTTTCATATATAGATATAATATTCATTTTCTTTGAATGCAACAAAAATACTGCCGAGAATATTGTTTTCTCTGAAAATATTGTTAAGAAATTATACTAAAGCACATCTTTTATCAACGAAAAAGGTCGGGCAATCACTGCTTTGTCTCCGTTTACAACAATTGGTCTTTCGATCAATTTTGGATTTTCAACCATTGCTTCGATAATTTGTTCATCTGACAATTCTTTACCTTTGTAGTTTTTCCAGCCATCTTCTTTGGTTCTTACCAATTCTATCGGACTGATACTCAATTTTTTAATCAAATCTGTCAATTCGTCTTTGGTCAACGGGTTATCCAAATATTTAACTATCTGTAAATCAATATTTTGCTCTTCCAAAAACTTTAAACCTTCTCTCGACTTTGAACATCTCGGATTGTGATAAATTGTAATCATAAATATTGTGGGATTTTTGATTAGCAAAAATACATTAACTTAGCGACACAAAAAAATTAGTCTTTATGTATATAGAACAACTCAAAAACAATCAAAAAAGTTTGTTGCTTTATCTGCCTTTTGCTTTGGCGTTTCTTGGTTTTATGACGGTAAACATTATTTATTCTTTTGCCGCAGACATTGATGCAGACCAAGCCATCACGGAGTTAATCAATCAATTTGGAAAAACACCTGCGTTTATCCTAATGGTTTTTCCATTGAGTATTTTGTGCATTGCACTTTTGGGTTGGGTAAAAATTGTTCATCAACAAAGCATTCGAAGCCTCACAACTGCACGCAAAAAAATAGATTGGAAACGCGTGTTTTTTTCATTTATCGTTTGGGCTATTTTTGTAATCGCTTCTGTATTAATAAATTATTGGATTGCTCCAGAAGATTTTGAATTTACTTTTAGACCCGTGCCTTTTTTCACTTTGGCCATTATTGCCATCATTTTGATTCCGTTACAAACCAGTTTTGAAGAATATTTTTTTAGAGGATACCTTATGCAAGGCCTAGGTTTGGCTTTCAAAAACCGTTGGGCACCACTCATCATTACCTCTGTATTGTTTGGGTTGATGCATGCTGGCAATCCTGAGATAGCATCTATCGGGCCGTCTATCATGATACAATACATTGGTATCGGTTTTTTTCTCGGAATTGCTACACTAATGGATGACGGACTAGAGCTTGCACTAGGTTTTCACGCCGCCAACAATCTCATCATTTGCCTCTTGGTTACTTCTAGCGGCGTAGCTTTCCAGACCGATGCTATTTTTACACAAACTAGCGATATTTCGGGTTCTTTGACTGAAAGTTTACTGTCTGTATTGGTAATTTTTCCTATCATGTTATTGATATTCTCCAAAAAATATGGCTGGAAAAACTGGAAACAACAATTGACCAAAAAAATCTAATATGTCTTTATTTTCTATTCATCCAGATTTTAAATTAAACCATAAAAAATATACCCAAAAAGAACTGCTCAAATTAGCTGAGAAATACAAACAATCATCCGAAGAACATGAGCAAGATTTTGGCCAACTGATACTTGACTGGTTGAGTGATTCAGCTTTTATGACAGTACAAACATCTGGCACAACAGGCAAGCCAAAACTCATACAAGTATCAAAACACACAATGATAAACTCTGCCCATGCAACCGCCGAATATTTTGGATTACAACCCAAACAAAAAGCCTTACTTTGCATGCCCACAAAGTATATTGCAGGCAAAATGATGTTGGTGCGCGCGATGGTTATTGGGCTCGAGCTCGATGTGGTGGCTCCTACTTCTTCACCGTTGCAAAACACCCAAAAAACTTATGATTTTACCGCTATGGTTCCGTTGCAGGTAAAAAACAGTTTGTCGCAATTAAATCGTGTAAAAAAAATAATTATCGGCGGAGCAAAATTAGATAACGACTTGCGCAACCTGCTTTTGCCAATGGCTACCCAATGTTTTGAAACCTACGGAATGACCGAAACCGTCACTCATATTGCAGCCAAAAAAATTGATGAAAAATATTTTTCTGCATTGCCCAACGTCGTTTTTTCGACCGATAACAGAGAGTGCCTAACGATAGATGCGCCAAAAGTAGCCTCGACAATTGTGGTCACCAACGATATCGTAAAGTTGATTGACGAAACACATTTTGAGTGGCTGGGCAGAGCCGATAACGTTATCAATAGTGGTGGTGTAAAAATTTTTCCTGAAAAAGTAGAAGAAAAATTAAGCCAAAAAATCAATCAACGTTTTTTTATCGCTGCCCTACCCGACGAGCGTTTGGGCGAAAAAGTAGTGTTGATTATCGAAGGAGAAATTCAAAAAATTGACGAAAGTGTTTTCAACAATCTAGACAAATTTGAACGTCCAAAAGACATCATATTTATTAAAAAATTTGAGGAAACACCCACCAGAAAAATCAAAAGAAAATCTATTATTGACACAATTATCGGCCGTTAATCAATCAGTAGACAAATATCTTTAAAAAATAATTTTATACATGCTCCAAAAATTAATTACCTTTGCGGTTATTTGTCAATAAAATATCAAAGTTTAAATATCATATTCATGAAACATAGTTATGTCGTTGATTTGTTAGAAGGTGCTCAACTATTGCAAGAAGTTATCGCTAAAGGTTGGGTAAGAGCGTTCAGAAACAAGCAGTTTATTGCTTTGAATGATGGTTCTACAATCAATAATATCCAGTGTGTTTTGGAGTTGGATGCGTTTGCTGACGACTTGATCAAAAAAATCAGTGTAGGTGCTGCAGTTGCCCTCAAAGGTACACTAGTAGAAAGCCAAGGAAAAGGGCAAAAATATGAAATACACGTTAAAGAAATCGAAGTTTTGGGCGAATCGAGTCCAGAAGAATATCCTATCCAGCCCAAAAAACACTCTTTAGAATTTTTGCGTGAAAACGCTCATTTACGTGTACGTACCAATGCTTTTGGAGCGATTATGCGCGTGCGAAGCGCTTTGTCTTTTGCGGTGCATAAATATTTTCAAGAAAACGGTTTTTATTACGTGCACACCCCAATTATCACAGGCTCTGACGCCGAAGGTGCAGGTGAGACTTTTCAGGTAACAACCTTGCCGATGGACGGCAGTACCCCAAAAACAGAAGATGGCCAGATAGATTTTTCTGAAGATTTTTTCGGAAAAAGCACCAATCTTACTGTGTCTGGACAGCTCGAAGCCGAAACTTTTGCTATGGGTTTGGGTAAAGTGTACACTTTTGGCCCTACTTTTCGTGCAGAAAACTCCAACACCACGCGCCACTTGGCCGAGTTTTGGATGATTGAGCCCGAAGTA
>JBFHGP010000038.1:0-17882 GCA_041583035.1 Flavobacterium sp. | reverse complement strand
TTTTTTTGTTAATTAATCTACCTTTCACATGTCTATTATTCGTAAAATCAATCAATATTTAATCGAGAGATATCCAACTGTTTGGAATACCAAAATCGTTTGGATGCTCGCCATTAGTTTTATATTTCATTTGTTGTTTTTTGGCATCGGCTACATTTCTCACAATCACCCAACCTCACTGCATCAAAGCCACATTACCAATGATTTTTTTGACTCTGGTGCGATGTTTGCCAACGTAATTATTTCGTTACTTTTGCTGACTGGTTGGCTGGTAATGATGTTCAAAAACAATGCTTTCAAGAATTTTTACCCGACCAAACGCAGACAATTGTTTGGACAATTTTTGAGTTATCTCATCATTATTTTTTGTGCGATTAGTTTTTATTTTCCGTACATGGCTGGTTTTGTATTGAATATTCAACACAACTACCCTGATGATGTCATCCAAAATAATATTGAAAATGCAAACAAAGCTACTATTTTTCTGAGTACCGACCCCGGAGATTATTTGTTATCGAACAGAAAACATCCTGAGCCGTTAAGCAAGTTGCATTGCGAAACCAATCCTGATTACATCAATTATGCTTTGCCCTATTTTGAAAGTCACGAACGTGTTTTTCAATTTTACTCAGTTTATGAAGTGGCCATTACAGAAAAAAATGTATATGGTGAATATTTGTACCCAAGAGATGAATCGGCACGCGATATTGCCTTTGTCAATAGAATCGTCAAAAACGACACTTGCTATTATTATTATGCTGACAAAGTCGTAGATGTATCTGCAGTTGTTAAAGATGCCAAACTCACTTATTACAACTATGATTACGATTTTTATACTAATCAAGATAGAGAAGGCATTGATAACACTCGTGTAAATCGAGAAGTTGCCGAATTATTGGACAGGAAAAATCCGGAAGAAATCAAACAAATTATGGATGATTTTTTAGCGTTTTCTAATCAATTAAAAATCGATACCAATCTCGATACCCAAAAATGGTTTGACATGGTTTATCATCCCAACGATTTTTATGTGCAAAACTTTTTCCACACCAACGAGCGCATGCACATCGACTATAACGACACGCACTATTATGGCAATGCTGAGGCGGCTGTAGAGGCGGCGATAAGTAACGATGAAACCAAAAAAGAAATCAACAAAAACACTTTTCATGAATATTACAAAAAACACCTTCGCCCCTATTATTACAACAAAAGAACCTTAAAAAATGTGCTTACAAACATCGACTCGGTAAAAAATTTCGATTACTTTACAGGCGCTGTTGACGTTTATCTTTGGTTGGCATTTGGGCTAGCATCGTTGGTTTTTATTTTTAGAGTAACTAGCTTGCGTTCTGTAATTTTTTCTGGAATCACCGCTGGCGTGCTGAGTTTGTTTGTAGCTTTCTCTTCAGTTTTATACTCGTTTAGCACGCATCACTATTTTTCTACAGAATATTTTGCCTTATACCTTACCTTAGTCATTGCGCTCATTATCATCAGCATACCTATTTTTGCACCAAAAATAGGGTCAAAATTATTTCGCGCTATCTTAATGAATATCAGTATTGTAGGTTTTGTTCCCTTTGTTTTTTTAATATTGGCTTTGATTAGCAAACACCAACAAGACGCTTGCCTTGGATATTCTGAATGTTTTGTACTTTTTGACGATATACACTTCGGATTTATAAGTTGGGCGCTATTTAATATCGGACTTTTGTTTATTTTTGCTTATACATACATCATCAAAAGATGGCGAGCATTGCCAGAATAAATCAATAATTATGAGCAAGAACAAAACACATTTTACCAACGAAAGCGTGACAGACTTTATCGAAAAAGTAGAGAATGAACAAAAACGCAAAGACAGTTATGAGCTGATAAAACTAATGGAAAAAATTACTGGCGAACCCGCTCGTATGTGGGGACCAAGCATTATCGGTTTTGGGAATTATCACTACAAATATGCCAGCGGACACGAAGGTAATGCTCCTATTGTTGGCTTTTCACCACGCAAATCGGCTATCTCATTGTATGTTTTTACTGGCTTAGACGAGCACAAACATTTGTTAGACAATCTGGGCAAATTCACTATGGGCAAAGCGTGTATTTACGTTAAAAAACTAGAGCATATCGATACCGAAGTTTTAAAAAAACTCATGACACATACCATAGATTTTTTGACCAAAACGTATACACGAATAAAAGAGTAAATAGATTTTAACAAAAAAAGCAAGTCACTTCGGCTTGCTTTTTTCTGTTGTTGTTTTCGTTATTTTAAGAATGTTAAAATCGTTTGAGTGATATAACCAATGGTCTCCTCATCTAGCTCAGTATGCATCGGCAAAGCCAACACCTCGTCACACAACTGATTGGTTACTACAAAATCTTTTTCTTGATATCGCTCATCAGCATACGCTTTTTGCAAATGCAACGGAATCGGGTAATATATCGCGCAAGCAATATTTTGCGCTTGCAAATGTGCCAAAAGTTCGTCTCTCTTGCCATTGGTTACCCTAAAAACGTACTGATGAAAAACGTGGTCATCGCCTGCAAGGTCAAAGTCGGGCACGACAATATCTTTACAAACAGACAACGCTTGATTATAAGCCGCTGCTGCTTTTCGGCGTGCTTGGTTATAATCGTCTAAATGTTTGAGTTTTATATTGAGTACACCGGCTTGGATAGAGTCTAAGCGAGAGTTTACACCTACTACATCGTGATAATAACGTTTGTACATACCGTGATTAACGATACCTCTAATGGTATGCGCCAACTCATCATTATTGGTAAAAATCGCTCCTCCATCGCCATAACAGCCTAAGTTTTTGGACGGAAAAAATGATGTGGTACCTACATCACCAATCGTACCCACTTTTTGTTTTTTACCATCGGCAAAAGTGTAATTGACACCAATAGCTTGGGCGTTATCTTCAATCACATACAATTGGTGTTCTTTGGCAATAGCCAAAATTTCGTCCATATTTGCTGCACGACCAAACAAATGTACGGGCACGATCGCTTTGGTTTTTGGCGTAATGGCATTTTTGATAGCTTCTACAGAAATGTTCATCGTGTCTTTTTCTACATCGACCAACACTGGTGTAAGCCCGAGTAAACCTACAACTTCGACTGTGGCAGCAAAAGTAAAATCGGCAGTGATTACTTCGTCACCAGGTTTGAGCCCCAAAGCCATCATGGCAATTTGCAAAGCATCTGTACCATTGGCACACGGAATCACATGTTTTACTCCCATGTACTTTTCTAAATTTGCCTGAAATTCATGCACCAAAGGTCCGTTAATATATGTTGATGTTTCTAAAACCTGCTCGATAGCTTGGTTTACTTCAATTTTTATTTTTTGGTATTGACCTTGTAAGTCAACCATTTGTATGTTTTTCATGCTTTGCTATTTTGATAGTCAAATTTACAAATAATCATTCTGATTGCACGACTAATTTTTTTACTTTTATCAAATAAATTAAAACTAATCTATCAAAACGCTTTTATAAACAAAAAAGTGAGTAATTTTGACTGTTTATAGAGATTAATTTATGCATACATTATACAATATAATTATACGTTTGGTTGCTTTTTTTCTGCCTATCACAAAGTTTTTTAGCAGTAAAATGAAGAGTTTTGTGGAGGGGAGAAAATATATTTGGGACTATCTGCAGCAAGAAATTGATCCAAACGAAAAGTATATTTGGTTTCATGTTTCTTCATTGGGCGAATATGAGCAAGGCGTGCCAGTAATGCAAGAAATCAGAAAAAAATACCCTGAACACAAAATATTACTCAGTTTTTTTTCGCCTTCGGGATACGAAATCAGAAAAAATAATCCGCTGGCAGACCTCACGGTTTACTTACCGATAGACACTCCAAAAAATGCTAAAAAATGGGTGAAGTTAATCAAGCCAGAATTGGTGTTTTTTGTCAAATATGATTTTTGGCCAAATTACCTCAAGCAACTCAAAAAAAATAAAATCCGAACATTTTTGGTTTCGGCTATCTTCAGAAAAGATCAATTGTTTTTCAAAAAAAAGGGACAATTTTATCGAGAAGCCTTACAAACTTTTGAGCACTTTTTTGTCCAAGATGACAACTCTCAAAAACTATTACAATCTATTGGTTATAAAAATGTTAGCATAGCTGGCGACACACGTTTTGACCGTGTATATTCACTCACCAAAGAAAGCACCAACATACCTGATATAGAAACATTTATCGACGGAAAAACCTGTATAATTTTTGGCAGTACTTGGGACAAAGACGAAGAGATGATTGCGACTTTTATCAATCAAAACAAACAAAACAACCGATATATTATTGCGCCACACGACATCAAAGAACCGCATATTGTGCGCCTCGAAAACGCTTTGAAGAAAAAATCTGTTCGCTATACCAAAAGTACGACCACCGAAATCAAAAATAGCGAAGTTTTTATCATTGACACCATCGGCTTGCTGACCAAAATTTATCGTCATGCGGATATTGCCTACATTGGTGGCGGTTTTGGTGCTGGCATTCACAATATTTTGGAGCCTGCAACTTACGGTTTGCCTATCATTATCGGGCCAAAATATGATAAATTTAAAGAAGCTAAAGATTTGATTAACCTAAAATCGTGTGTGGTCGTCGAGAGCCAAGCGACCTTTGACCAAGCGATGAACCTCTACATTAATCAGCCTGAAACTCGACAAAAAGCTGGGCAGAACAACGCCCAGTATGTACAAGACCAACAAGGAGCAACTGCAAAAATATTGGCTTACCTGAAAAACGATTAAAGAAAACGACATTTCGATCAGAATAGTTACCTTTGTGTAAATTTTAGGTTACGAAATATGTCGAAAAATAATTTGCGTTTTCAAGAAGCACTATTGTTGTTATACAGGCTATTATTAGCTTTTCTTTTTTACGGTTTTGCCCGTTTGTTTTTCATCATTTTTAACGATACTTTGGTGCATGTAAACGATGTCGGAACATTTTTTCGACTACAAGCGTACGGCCTTACCTTTGACACCATCAGTATTTTTTACACCAATGCGTTGTTTATCCTTCTATCAGTATTGCCGATGTGGATAAATACGAGCAAAACATATCAAAAAGTATTGTTTTACGTATATTTTGTGTGCAATCTGATACCTTATTCGGCCAATTTTATCGATTTTATTTATTACAAATTTACGTTGGCACGCACCACCATTAATGTATTTGACACCCTCAAAAACGAAACCAACCTTTCGACACTATTCGTCGGATTTTTGGGTAGATATTGGTACATCTTTTTGCTCTTTTTGGTTTCGGCTGCGGTATGGATATGGTTGTACAAAAAAGTAAAAATAAGACCGATAAATATCACCAACAAAAAAATCTATTTTGCATCGTCTGTGGTTTATCTCTTGGCAACTGCCGTCATCATGTTGGGAGGTATTCGTGGAGATTTAAAAAAATCGACTCGCCCGTTAAACATTGTCGATGCAAGTCGTCATGTTACTCAACTGGCGCATGCAGATGTGATTCTCAACACACCTTTCACCATTTTGCGCACCGTAGGCAAAACCAGCTTTGTCGTACCAGATTATATGCCTACAGCAACAGCTGAAGAACTTGCATTACCTATCAAACAATATGCTGGCAAAAATGAGCAAAAACCAAATATTGTGATATTCATTACCGAAAGTTACGGTCGTGAATATCTTGGCGCTTTTAACGAAGATTACAACATAAAAGATTACCAAAGTTACACTCCGTTTTTAGACTCACTGGCCAAAGAAAGTTTGTATTTTACCAATGCCTACGCCAACGGCAGCAAATCGATACATGGGATGTCGTCTGTGTTGGCGGGTATTCCTTCTTTCAAAGATGCTTTTACCTCTTCGCCATTTCCTAATCAAGAGATAGAATCGCTGGTCTCTGTTCTCAATGACATGGATTATGACACCTCATTTTTTCATGGTGCACCCAACGGCTCGATGGGCTTTTTGGGCTTTAGTAAAATATTGCAATTTGATCATTATTACGGCAAAACAGAATACAATAACGATGCTGATTTTGATGGCGTTTGGGGTATTTGGGACGAACCGTTTTTTCAGTTTATGAAATCTACCCTCGATCAAAAAGACAAACCCTTTATGGCTACTATGTTTAGCGTAACCTCGCACGAACCTTTTCAAGTACCAGAACAATACGAAGGTAAATTTCCGAAAGGCGAATTACCTATGCACCAATGCGTTGGATATACCGATTATGCATTTGAAAGATTTTTTGAAGAAGCCAAAAAACAACCTTGGTTTGACAACACTATTTTTGTAATTACGGCCGACCATACCAATCAAAAACTATATGATTTTTATCAACAAGGCATGCAATTATCAGCAGTACCTATCCTATTTTATACACCCAACAAAGCACTGATGGGCAAACGAACCGAATTGGCTCAGCAAATTGACATTTATCCTACCCTAATCGACTATATCGGTTACGAAAAACCTTTTAGAAGTTGGGGACGTAGCTTGATTACACCTACAGAAAAACCATTTTTTATCGGTTACCTAAACAATCAGTACGTGTTTGCTCAAGGTGATTATATTTGTACTTTTGATGGCCAGAAAGCAACTGGTTTTTACGCCAAAAATGACACACACCTTAAGCATAATCTCATCGACCAAAAAAACAAGCAAATGCTAAACGTAGAAAACGCTTGCAAAGCAATGGTACAAGATTATTTTTACAGAATTATTGAGAAAAAATTAAATTGATTAGATTTTCTATTTATCAAATTCACATTTACAATCTTTACATTTATAAATATATCTAAAGAAAATAGGATAAATCATAAAAAAAAGAATTGATAATATTGACAAAAAACCTTTCAGACCAGGAAAAGTCCGAAAATAAGCTATATTCTTCGACTCACATTGAGGACAAACAATTATATTATCTGCAGAATCAGTAAAAGGAGTATGATTAATTTCTGCCACCACATTTTTGGCTTCCACAAAATTCTCTGAAGGCACCATTAACTTAATGCCTCCTACAGCGATATTGTATAAGGGATCTAAAGAAACAATATTTTCATCTATTAAAACACAATGTATGCCTTCACTCTCCAATTTTGTTTTTAACAAATGAGCTTCTATCGGGTTGTCGAACGTTTTTAGCAATTTCATCCATACAAAAATACCCGATTTATTTTTAACTATCAAAAACGATTCAGTAAAAAGCCTCCCTAAATAGTGATATTTTTTCGTAAATTAGCCCAAAAATCAATTTATGCCTTCAGACTGTGTGAGCTACCAAAATTCGGGATGGTTTTCTGATTTGATTACCGATTACCTCGACCAAAAAAGTGTTTTACAACCTCTTTACCATCGTTTTCCGAACGAAGAAAATTTTATGCCTCAACTACAAGAAAAAGGCGCACATTTTTCTGACCACCATCGTGCAGTTTTGGCACAAGCTTTACAAAGTCAATACCAAGGTTTTGAGGTCTCTGCTCCTACCCAAAAACATTTGGGCAACTTGGCAAATTCCAATACTTTTACAATAACCACAGGGCATCAGCTCAATCTATTTACAGGGCCTTTGTATTTTTTGTATAAAATTATTTCGACCATCAATTTGTGCAAACAACTGTCAGCAAAACACCCTGAGTACAACTTTGTTCCTATTTATTGGATGGCGACAGAAGACCACGATTTTGATGAAATCTGTTATTTTAACTATGACCAAATCAAATTCAAATGGAATAAGTCAGTCAGCGGTCCTGTTGGACGACAAAACACTGATGGATTGGCAGATATTTTTGACGCTTTTTCTGCTCACCTAGGCATTGGCAAAAACGCTTCACAAGTCAAAGAATGGTTTGACCAAGCTTACTTACAACATCAAAATTTGGCTGATGCTACACGATTTTTAGCCAACAAACTCTTTGGTGACAAAGGATTGGTGATTGTGGACGGAGACGATGTCGCATTGAAAAAACTATTTGTCCCGTATGTAGAACGTGAGTTGGTTGAACAACAATCAAAAACCTTGGCAGAAAAAAGTTTTGCTATTTTATCAGCCTACAATATTCAGGTAAATCCGAGAGAAATCAATTTGTTTTACATCGAAGATAATTTGCGCGAGCGCATTGTTTTTGAAGACAATCAATACAAGGTTTTGAACACTCCACTGACGTTTACCAAAGCAGAGATTATTGAAAAATTGCACCAAAACCCAGAAAAATTTAGTCCAAATGTGATATTAAGACCACTCTACCAAGAAGTGATTTTGCCCAATTTGTGTTACATTGGTGGCGGTGGAGAACTGGCCTATTGGTTAGAGTTAAAAGCAGTATTTGAGCAAAACGATGTGCCATTTCCGATGCTTTTATTGAGAAATTCTGTTTTGTTGACAACTCAAAAACAGGCAGATAAAGCAGATAAACTTGGATTGGATTGGAATGAATTATTCTTAAAACAAGAAAAATTAAACACCAAAAAAACCAAAGAGTTATCGGGTAATACTTTTGATTTTGAGCAACAAAAACAATTTTTACAAAAACAATTTGATGCAATAAGAAAAATTGCCCAACAAACTGACAAATCATTTATTGGTGCGGTCGAAGCTCAAGAAAAAAAGCAACTCAAAGGCTTACAAAACCTTGAAAAAAGATTGCTCAAAGCCGAAAAAAAACTCCATCGAGACCAATTGCAAGGCATTATAGCGCTACAAGACAGTTTATTCCCTAACCAAAGTTTACAAGAAAGACAGGTCAATTTTGCCGAGTTTTACAAACTTGCAGGCGATGAGTTGTTTGTTCAATTAGAAAAAAAGCTACAACCACTAACGCAAAATTTTACCATCATTAGTTTATAAAATGACTAAAGAAGAACTACAAGAACTCGCAAAACAATTGCAAAACCCATCTGGCGAATTGGGCAAAATAGTTGCGCAAAATATGTCTATTGGCAATCTGCCGATGATACAGCATTCGATAGATTTGCTACAACTCAAACCTGGCGAAAACATACTCGAAATCGGTCATGGTGGCGCAAAACACCTGACGAATATTTTGACAAAAAACAGCGATTGTAAATATTTTGGTGTAGATATTTCGCCGCTTATGCATCAAGAAGCGATCGAAAACAACCAACATTACATTGACCAAAAACAAGCCAATTTTTGCTTGTATACCGGAGATTTTCTCCCTTATGACTCGCTTCATTTTGACAAAGTTTTTACTGTCAACACATTATATTTTATTGAAAATTTATCCAAATTTTTTACCGACCTTCATCGTGTTTGTCGACCGGCAGCGCATATTTGCCTCACTTTTGCCGATGCTACATTTATGCAAACACTCCCTTTTACCGAGTTTGGATTTATACTCCGCGACGCTAACCAAATCATTGATGAAGCCACCAAAAACGGCTTTAATTTTGTTGAACTATCTACTGAAAACGATATTATAAAAAGTAAATCTGACGAAATCGTCAATAGAGTTTTTCATACTTTGATACTAGAAAAAAACAGTTAATTTTTTAATTATATTCGTAAATTCTAGACTTAATTTATTATATTTGGTAATCACATATTCTTAATAAATTAATACATGAATTATACTCAAAAAATGCTTAGAGATGATGCCTTGCAAGGCAAAGTTGCTATTGTAACTGGTGGCGGAAGCGGGCTAGGCAAAGCGATGACTACCTACTTTTTAGAACTAGGCGCAAAAGTTGCCATTACCTCGCGCAACATAGAAAAATTAGAAAATACCGTTCAAGAATTGACACAAAAAACTGGTGGTCAATGTATGGCTGTCGCCTGTGATGTGAGACATTATGATCAGGTAGAAAACATGTTGAATGAAGTCGTGAAAAACTTTGGCGAAGTAGATATTTTGGTCAACAATGCCGCCGGAAATTTTATTGCACCAACCGAGAGATTGTCGGCCAATGCCTTTGATACCATCATCGATATTGTGCTCAAAGGATCAAAAAACTGCACCTTGGCACTGGGTAAACATTGGATAAACAACAAACAAACCAACAAAACTGTACTCAATATTGTCACCACTTATGCTTGGACAGGCTCTGCTTACGTGGTACCTAGTGCAACTGCCAAAGCTGGCGTACTCGCCATGACGAGAAGTTTGGCTGTTGAATGGGCAAAATATGGCATCAGGATGAACGCTGTAGCACCCGGGCCATTCCCTACCAAAGGCGCTTGGGACAGACTATTGCCTGGTGATTTACAAGAAAAATTTGACTTCCGTAAAAAAGTACCGTTGAGAAGAGTTGGCGAGCACCAAGAATTGGCAAATTTGGCCGCTTATTTGGTTTCAGATTTTGCCGCTTATGTCAATGGCGAGGTAATAACCATCGACGGTGGTGAGTGGTTGCAGGGAGCAGGACAATTCAATATGCTCGAGCAAATATCACCCGAAATGTGGGATATGCTCGAAGCCATGATCAAAGCCAAAGGCAACAAATAATCCCTTGATTTTTAAGGCAAACACCATCAAAAACAAGGTACATCAGTCGGTTATCGCTACATTTAGCAAATTGTTAATAAATAAGATTTTCAAAACCCACAAAATATTGTAATTTTACCGTTTAAAAATCTAACAAATTCAAATGGGTAAAATCATAGCAGTTGCTAATCAAAAAGGCGGAGTCGGCAAAACAACCACAGCGGTTAATTTGGCTGCATCGCTCGGTGTTTTAGAAAAGAAAGTTTTGTTGATAGACGCTGATCCACAAGCCAATGCGACTTCGGGTTTGGGCATTGAAGTAGAAAGTATAGAGAATGGTACTTACCAACTTTTGGAACACACCGCTACTGCGCAAGAGAGCATATTGCCTTGTAATGCGCCAAATGTGAGTGTAATCCCAGCACATATCGACTTGGTCGCTATCGAAATTGAATTGGTAGATATCGAACGCCGTGAATACATGCTCAAAGAAGCGCTCAAACCAATCAAAGATAACTATGATTACATCGTGATTGATTGCGCACCATCTCTAGGGCTGTTGACGCTTAATGCGTTGACCGCTGCTGACGCTGTGATTATCCCTATCCAATGCGAATATTTTGCGCTCGAAGGTTTGGGCAAATTGCTCAACACCATCAAAAGTGTGCAAAAAGTGCACAACCCAAACTTAGACATCGAAGGCTTGCTACTCACCATGTATGACTCTCGCTTGCGTTTGTCTAACCAAGTAGTTGACGAAGTACAAAAACACTTCAACAACATGGTTTTTGAAACCATTATTCAACGAAATGTAAAACTAAGTGAAGCACCTAGTTTTGGCGAAAGTATCATCAACTATGACGCGACAAGCCGCGGAGCAACCAACTATCTGAGTTTGGCCGAAGAAATCATCAAAAAAAATGCTAAGTAATGGCAAAAGCAACGAAGAAAAGAGCAATGGGTAGAGGACTTTCGTCTATACTCAAAGACCCAGAAAACGATATCAAAACAGTAGAAGACACTAATGCTGACAAAGTAGTTGGCAACATTATAGAATTGGATGTAGAAGCGATAGAAATCAACCCTTTTCAGCCACGAACACATTTTAACGAAGAAGCGTTACAAGAGCTTTCTACCTCGATTAAAGAATTGGGTGTAATCCAACCAATTACTGTGCGCAAGACTGGTTTTAACCAATATCAATTGATCTCTGGAGAGCGACGTTTGCGTGCCTCAAAATTAGCGGGACTAGCTACCATACCAGCATATATTCGCTTGGCCAATGACAATGATTCGTTGATGATGGCCTTGGTCGAAAATATCCAAAGACATGACCTAGACCCAATAGAGATTGCTCTCTCTTACCAACGATTGATTGACGAGATTGCTTTAACGCAAGAACAAATGAGTGAACGCGTAGGTAAAAAAAGATCAACCATCACCAATTATTTGCGTTTGTTAAAACTCGATCCTATCATCCAAACCGGTATCAGAGACAACTTTATATCGATGGGGCATGGCCGTGCATTATTGGGCGTAGATAACCAAGACACTCAAGTAGATGTTTACCATAAAATCGTTAGCGAAAACCTTTCGGTACGAGAAACAGAAACACTTGTCAAGCAACTACAAACACCTAAAAAACAATCGGCTACAGCCCAAAAGGTAACTTACACCATTTCTGATAGACAGAAAAAAGTAATCAGTCAGTTTTTTGGATCAAAGGTAGATGTAAAGGTCTCGGCCAACGGAAAAGGAAAAATCAATATTCCGTTCCATTCTTCTGAAGATTTAGAACGTATTATTAAGTTATTAGAAGAATAAGTGAAAAACCTACTTTTAATCAGCTGTTTATTATTTGCCTGTAATTTTTACGGACAAAACGACAGTATTGCCTTGACCGAGCAACCAATGATGATAGATCAAAAAACATTTGACCGAGCATCAGACCCGTTATCGCCGTCGAGAGCAGCTTTTTACTCAGCCGTACTACCAGGTTTGGGGCAGATTTATAACAAAAGTTATTGGAAACTCCCCTTGGTATATGGCGGAATCGGTGTAGGACTTTATTTTTACTTTGACAATCAAAATACTTACAGAGAGTTCAGAGACGTGTACAAAAGACGACTGAGTGGTTACCGTGACGACAAGTATAGCTATGTAGATGACGACCGCATCAGACGTGCCATGAGAACCGCTCAACGCCAACGCGACTTGTCGATGGCAATCACCGTCGGGATATATATATTGAACATTGTAGATGCCAATGTAGATGCGCACCTCAAGCAATTTGACATCAGTGAAGATTTGACAGTAGAACCTAATTTTAACTTTAACCACGTTGATCAATCGTATCAATTTGGGATGAGTTTTAAATATAATTTTTAAAACCAATCCATGAAAATAGCGTTATTAGGATATGGCAAGATGGGACACGAAATCGAGAAAATTGCACTCGAACGAGGACATCAAATTTGCCTAAAAAAAACCACCAACGATAGTTTTGATGAATTAGAAAAGGCCGATGTTGCGATAGATTTTAGCGTTCCGCAAGCTGCCGTTGCCAATATATCTGCAGCTATCGAAAAAAACATTCCGGTTATATCAGGGACAACAGGCTGGCTCGAACAGTTTGAAGACATTACCCAACTTTGCCAGCAAAAAAACGGTGCGTTTTTATATGCATCCAATTTTAGCCTAGGGGTAAACATCTTCTTTGAAATCAACAAAAAATTAGCCCAATTAATCAGTCCGACTGAAGCTTATCGTTGTGAGGTAGAAGAAATTCATCACACCCAAAAGCTCGATGCACCAAGCGGCACCGCACTCAGCCTTACACAAGACATTATTGCACATAGTGCATACAATAATTGGGTGCTCGCTCCTACCGATGCTCAACCAGACGAACTGTTGGTAACGGCCAAACGCATAGACAAAGTACCTGGTACACACACCATTACTTATACCTCGACAGTTGACAAAATCAGCATTGAGCACGAAGCTTTTTCACGCCAAGGGTTTGCGCTCGGCGCGGTAATTGCAGCAGAGTGGATTGTAGGTAAAAAAGGTATTTTTTCTATGAAAGATGTGTTGGGCTTAGGCAATTAAAAAAGAATCTATTATTTTCGTTAAAAATATTTAATTATGACAATTACACAATGGTTTATATTTTTTCTGGTCGTGCAACTTATTCACTTTGCAGGCACTTGGAAACTATACCTCAAAGCAGGTAGAAAAGCATGGGAAGCTGCCGTACCTGTATACAATGCAGTGGTTTTGATAAAAATCATCAATCGGCCTACATGGTGGGTAATCTTACTTTTTATTCCGGTTGTAAACCTCATTATGTTTCCGGTAGTATGGGTAGAAACCTTGCGAAGTTTTGGCAAAAACAAACCTGTTGACACCATTTTAGGCGTTTTGACTTTAGGTTTTTACATTTATTACATCAATTATACACAAGATGTACAGCACTTGGCTGATCGTAGCACAAAGCCAAAAACAGAATCAGGCGAAACGGTAAGTTCGATTTTGTTTGCCGTAGTAGTTGCAACTATTATTCACACCTATTTTATTCAGCCATTTACCATCCCTACCTCATCCTTAGAAAAAACCTTGTTGGTTGGTGATTTTTTGTTTGTGAGTAAAATGAATTATGGTGCACGAACGCCACAAACAGCTGTAGCATTACCGATGGTACACGACACGATTCCGTTTACCAAAGTAAAGTCTTACACTACTTTTCCGCAGTTACCAGCCTTTAGATTTCCTGGTTTTCAGGAACCAAAACACAATGATATTGTAGTCTTTAACTGGCCAACAGATACTGTACCATATTTTGGCTACAGCGGTCCGTTGCGCTATGACAAACCAGTTGACAAAAAATCTAATTATGTAAAAAGATTGGTAGGTATGCCTGGTGATAATTTGTCTATCAAAGACGGCGTTGTCTATATCGACGATCAGGTTTTGGATTTGGGCGATAGAGCAAAAATACAATACACTTATGATGTAAATACCAATGGGAAGAAAGATGAATTATTCGCTTTAATGAGGGCAAACAACATTATCCAATATGGTGTTGATCCAAACAATCCTTCAACATTTCTTATGACTTTGACTGATGATTTGTATCAAAAAATAAAAGGATTATCGTCTGTCATTAGTATTGAAAAAAACGTAAGAACTGCTCCAGAGTATAAAGCCAAAAGACTGGCTAATGGTAGCGTTGTAAACACAGAAAATTTAGGTATTTTCCCACACAATCAAGAAGAATGGACTGGCGATAACTTAGGACCTATCCATATTCCTGCCAAAGGAGAAATTGTTGATTTGACAATAGAAAACCTTCCATTTTACCAAGCGATTATTACCGATTACGAAAACAATACGTTAGAGGTAAAAAATGGAGAAATTATCATTAACGGAAAAGCGACGACAAAATACACCATCCAACAAAATTATTATTACATGATGGGAGACAATCGTCACAACTCTGAAGACAGCCGCTACTGGGGGTTTGTACCAGAAAACCATATCGTGGGTAAACCGCTGATGGTATGGATGAGTTTGGACCCTAATGTGCCATGGAGCAAAGCTTTTGACAAAATCAGATGGGACAGAACCTTCACTACTGTACACGGCAGTGGCAAACCGCGTTCGTTCTTGTTTGTCGTAGTAATTGCCATCGCTGGATGGATTGTTTATGGATTTGTCCAACGAAGAAAAAAGAAAAAATCAGCTTATAAAGTATAACCAAAACACAAACTGTCTTTATTGCAATTGCGCATTTGAAGACAGTTTTTTTTAATTATGCAAACCATTTTACACCCTACATATTTTCCGTCAATTAGTCATTTTGTGGCTATGTTGCAAGCAGATCAATTGGTTTTTGAGATGGAAGACAACTTCCAAAAACAGACCAATCGCAGCCGAATGTATATTTATAGTCCCAACGGTAAACAATTGCTCAATATACCGGTCACACACACCAAAGGCGTGCACCAAAAATATAAAGATGTTGCGCTAGCACCATATACAAATTGGCAAAAATTACATTTCAAATCGTTAGAAGCTGCTTATCGATCTTCACCTTTTTTTGAATATTTTGAAGACGAATTTAGGCAACCAATTTTCGAAAAAAAACATAAATTTTTGATGGATTTGAATCTAGAAATTCACGAAATATTATGCAGTTGCTTACAGGTAAATTTACCTTTTACGCCAACAGATGAATACCATAAAAATTTGCCAGCCGAAACAATAGATTTGCGTTACCTCGCCAACGGTAAAAAAGACTTCAACCGCTTTGAAGAATATCCGCAAGTGTTTGAAGAAAAGCATGGTTTTATCAACAATCTTAGCATATTAGACTTATTGTTTAACGAAGGCATGCACAGTGTAGATTACCTAAAAAGACAATTGCTCAAGTAACAATACAACAAATATTCTACAACACGTCTACTCTACCATAGACGTGTTTTTTTTTGTTAATATTAGCATAATAAAACTAAAGCATCAATAATACTATCATAACATATGATTAACCCTCAAAAAAACCTCGTCGTGTAGCTTTGCATCAATAAAAATCACAATAATACACAATGAAAAAAGTTTTTACACTTATTGCTTTAGGCGTAACATCTTTGACATGGGCGCAAAGCGGAGTAATCTCGGGCGAGGTAACAGATGCCTTTGATGGTTTTGCTTTACCGGGCGCATCTTTGTACATCGAAGACAGCAACCGCTACACCATTTCGGATCAAAACGGAGGTTATCAATTTCTAAATGTTCCGGTAGGGAAATACACCGTATATGTAGAGTACATCGGTTATGCTACAGAATATGGCGAAGTTATCGTAGAAGATGGCAAAACAATTAAGCTAAACTTTGAGATGTTTATCGGCGAGAATACTTTGGACGAACTCGTAATTGTCGGAGACTATTTACGTGGTCAAGCAAAAGCTTTGAACCAACAAAAAAACAACAGCAACATTACCAATATCATCTCAGCTGACCAAGTAGGTCGTTTCCCAGATGCCAATGTCGGCGACGCTCTTAAGCGCGTACCAGGTATCACCATGCAAAATGACCAAGGCGAGGCGAGAAATATTATCATTCGCGGATTGGCGCCAGAGCTCAATTCAGTTACACTCAACGGAGACCGTATCCCGTCTGCCGAAGGTGATAACCGTAATGTACAGATGGATTTGATTCCGTCTGACATGGTTTCGACTATCGAGGTCAACAAAACACTAACTCCAGACATGGATGCCGACGCAATCGGTGGATCTGTAAACCTTATCACACGTGCCGTACCAGGCAGAGAAAGAATTTCGGCCTCGGTATCGGGTGGTCTTGCGCCTATCCGTGACAAAGGTCTCTACAACGGAAGTTTTATTTATGGTAACCGATTTTTAGACGACCGATTGGGTATTGTGGCTTCGGGTACTTATCAAGCACAAAACTTTGGCTCTGACAATATCGAAGCCTCGTGGACAGAAGACGACAACGGAAACATTTATACAGACGAAATGGATATCCGTAAATATGATGTACAACGTGTAAGACGCAGTATATCATTGGGCTCAGACTTTGTCATCAATGACAATCATCGATTAGACTTCAACATCATGTATAACTGGAGAGACGATAGAGAAAATCGTTTTAGAACCAGATATAGAGACATCGAAATGCAAGATGATGGTACTTTTATCGGAAGCATCAGAAGAGAAACCAAAGGTGGTATTGACAATAGTCGTAACAAAAATACAAGACTGGAAGACCAAAGAGTTTTCAATACCTCATTAAAAGGTGAACACCTTATCAGCAGTAAACTAGATATGGACTGGGCATTCTCTTACTCAAAAGCAAGCGAAGAACGTCCAAATGAGCGATATATCGACTTTGAACAAGAAGATGTGTTGATGAACCTAGACCTTCGCGACACCAATTATCCATTGGTAAGCATGGTAGGAGGCGAAAACCCAGCAGATTTTTCTTTTAGACAAATTACTGAGAATTATAATTATACAGAAGAAAGCGAAATCGGTTTCAAATTAAACTTCAGAACACCTTTTTCTGTTATCGAAGACCAAAAAGGACGTTTGAGATTTGGTGCAAGATTGCGTCTCAAAGACAAAAACAGAGAAAACAACTTTTTCTCATACGAGCCAATCGACGGCATGGCAAACCTAGATGGTATACCTAACCAATACTTTTCTGGCAACGGATACAACCCTGGCGAGCAATATGCGCCTGGTTACTTTGCACAAGAAAGCTTTTTGGGCAACTTAGATTTAAAAAATTCGGCTTTGTTTTCAGAAACTGACGAGCCAGCAGAATATTTGGCTGCCAACTACGAAGCCAAAGAAAATATTGTAGCCGGATATATCCGTTGGGACCAAGACATCACTGACAAAAC
>JBFHGP010000037.1:0-18186 GCA_041583035.1 Flavobacterium sp. | reverse complement strand
GGTTTACCGACAAGTTTGTGGGGTTTACCGAAATTTATACAAAAATAGCGAGGCATTTGCCTCGCTATTAGATTGTTAGTAAGCTTCCTCTATTTGCTTTTGATTAATAATCATATATAATTGAAAATAGCATTATTGATAAGCTTATACTGTTGATAATGAGTAGTGTAAACGAAGGTTGTTTTTTTGTTATTGAAATGATTGTAGCTACAACCGAATAGATAAATAAAAGAGGGATTATCAAGAACAATAATAGATTAGTCATATTGCCTATAAATGATATAATGCCTGTAACTATATCATTTCTCCAACCACTATAAAAATAAATAATTTGTATTAAAATATCAATGAGTACAAGTATACTAATAACAGTTATGACTCCGTTTAAGTCTGATTTAATTTTCATATTTTTTGTTTGTACAACAAAGATATGTTTTTTTTTTTCATTTATAAATAAAAATAGCGAGACATTTGCCTCGCTATTGTATTGAAAATAAAGTATTTAGCTGTTATAAAACTTGAGTGCTTCTCTCAGTATCTCAGCAGATTTTATCAAATCTTGTTGTTCTAATACATAAGCTAGTCTTACCTCGTTACGGCCCATGCCTGGGGTAGAGTAAAAACCAGCTGCTGGGGCAAGCATCACCGTTTCGCCGTCATAGTGGAAAGATTCCAATAACCATTTGGCAAAATCTTCGGCATCGTCAACAGGTAGTTGAGCAATGCAGTAAAACGCACCGTTGGGGTTGGCTACCTTTACGCCTTCTATTTGTTGTAAGGCATTGACCAAAGTATTTCTGCGCTCGAGATATTCTGCTTGTACTTCTTCAAAATAGCTTTTTGGTGTATCTAATGCCGCCTCTGAGGCTATTTGTGCATAAGTAGGAGGCGATAAACGCGCTTGGGCAAACTTCATGGCGGTTGCCATAAATTCTTTGTTTTTAGAAACCACACAACCTATACGCGCGCCACACATGCTGTATCTTTTTGATACCGAGTCTATCACGATAGCGTTTTGGGCAATATCTGTTTGGCTCAATATAGAGTAATGTTTATGTCCGTCGTAAGTAAACTCTCGGTAAACTTCGTCGGCAATCAAAAACAAATCGTGTTTTTTTACCAATTGTGCCAATTGCTCTATTTCTTTTTCGCTATACAAATAACCAGTTGGGTTGCCTGGGTTGCAGATCAAAATGGCTTTGGTTTTTGGGGTGATTAGCGCTTCGAAAGACTCGACAGGAGGCAAGGCAAAATTATCTTTGAATTGTGCAGTAACAGGTACTATTTTTGCTCCAGATGAGGTCGAAAAGCCGTTGTAATTTGCATAAAATGGTTCAGGAATAATGATTTCGTCTCCTTCGTCCAATACGCTACCCATGGTAAAAAGCAAAGCCTCAGACCCGCCTGTTGTGATGATGATGTCTTCCATCTCTACGGGTAGGTGAAAAGAGCGGTAATATTTAGCAAGCTTGCGTCGGTATGAGGCAAAACCTGCCGAATGACTGTATTCTAATACATCAATCACAGTGTTTTTGACGGCTTCTAACGCAGCTTCGGGCGTTTTGATATCGGGTTGCCCAATATTTAAATGATAAACTTTTATTCCGTTTTTCTTGGCAGCATCGGAATACGGAACCAGTTTGCGGATTGGCGACTCGGGCATGTTTTGCCCTTTTTGTGATAGTCTTGGCATAACGATAATGTTCTAATTATTGTGCTGACAAAAATAAACGATATTTTTGATTTTTGAACCATTTATAGATTTTTCATCACAAATCTGTGTTTCTACGATTTTGTTCACGCATCAGCCTTTTAATTATTCGTTAAAATCTGTTTGATGCTTATTTAATTCATTACTTTTGTTACCCATATCAGAATACTACCAATTATCATGCAAAAATTACTATCCTTTTTGTTCTCTACACGCTTGATGGCCATACTGTTTGTGGTGTTTGCTGTCGCGATGGCACTCGGAACTTTTATCGAAAACGACTACAACACAGACACAGCACGAATGGTGATTTACAACGCCAAATGGTTCGAAATTATCATGTTTTTGTTTGTCGTAAATTTTATCGGAAACATTCAGCGTTACCGATTGTACAAAAAAGAAAAATGGTCGACATTGTTGCTGCATTTGGCTTTTATTTTTATCATGGTAGGGGCATTCATTACACGCTACATCAGTTTTGAAGGAATGATGCAAATTCCGGAAGGAGAAACTTCAGAGCAAATTTATTCTGACCAAACGCACGTTACTGCTTGGGTAGACGGAGACTACGAAGGACAACCGCGAAGACGCACTTTCAGTTTACAAAAATATTTTTCTGGGGCATTAGACCAAGACAATTGGGTAAGCAAGTTTGCCTCTAACGATTTTAGTATTGAAGAAGCTTTTAACGGTATTCCGTTCAAAATAGAGTATGTAGATTTTGTGATGGGCGCTCAAGATTCTATCCACCCAACAGCTGATGGCAAACGTTTTTTGAAACTTGTAGAATCGTCTGATGGTACGCGTCACGAGCATTTTATCGAAGAGGGTACGGTGGCACAAATCCACAATATGCAATACAGTTATAACAGTCCGGTGGCTGGTGCGATTAATTTTACTACCCAAGGCGACACACATTTTGTGGAATCACCATTTGGCGGAGAATATACTGTGATGGCTACGCAAACACAAGGTACAGTGCCGGTTAATCATAAAGATACTTTGCGTTTTCGTTCGTTATATCACTTAGGCCCAGTACAGTTTGTAATGGATCGTCCTACTGTTGGAGAGAAAAGATTGGTGTCTAACAACGACTTCAAAGACGACCAAACCCCCGATGCTTTGGTGGTCAAAGTAAGTTCGCAAGGCGAAGAGCAATTAGTAACTTTGTCAGGTTCAAAAGGACAGATGGGAGTGCCACAAACGATCACTTTGGGCGAATTAGATTTTACACTTTTCTACGGATCAAAAGTTTATACCACGCCTTTCAAAGTGCAACTCAACGATTTTATTGCCGAAAAACATCCGGGCTCAAACAGTTACAAATCATACGAAAGTAAAGTAACGATTATCGATAATGACGAACAATTTGATGCTCGAATTTACATGAATAATATTTTGGATTATAAAGGATATCGCTTTTTTCAGGCGTCATTTTTCCCAGATGAGTCGGGGACTATACTCTCTGTAAATCACGATTTTTGGGGAACAACCATTACTTACATCGGTTACGGATTATTGTACCTAGGTTTGTTGGCGATTTTGTTTTCTAGAAGTTCGCGTTTTGGCGAATTAAAATCCAAACTCAAAAAACTCAGAAATAAAAAATCAGCATTGTCTATATTGTTGCTTACCTTCTTGTCGGTAGGGAGCTTGCAGGCGCAACACCAGCACAGCACACAAATGCCTACGGCGCAACAGTTAGACTCACTCATACAAGTGGTAAAAGTGCCGCAAGCACAAGCCGATGCCTTTGGTAAATTGGTGATACAAGATTACGGCGGACGCATGAAACCGCTCAATACTTTTACATCAGAGTTGCTTCGCAAGGTTGCCAAAACAGAAAAATTTAATGGTTTGGATGGTGACCAAGTGTTTATTTCTATGCGTCAATATCCGATGTTGTGGCACAATGTACCGATGATAAACCTCAAGAGTGGTAACGATAGTTTGCGGGCGATATTGGGCTTGCCAGTCGATGCCAAATATGCTTCGTTTATGGATTTCTTTGATGCTCAAGGCCGATACAAACTCGAAGACGTAATCAAAGATGCTGAAATGTCGGCCATTCAAAATCAATTTCAGAAAGATTTTAAAGAGGTCGATAAGCGTATCGTCTTGATGAGTCAGGCATTGACGGGGACTATTCTCAAAATATTCCCTATCCCGAACGACCCAAACAACAAATGGATTTCGGATATCGAATTAGAAAATTCTGGTTTGACCACACAAGATTCGAGTTTTGTGTATATCAAAAATGTATTGCCGTTGTATTACCAATCGATGATTACAGCTGCCCAAACCAAAGATTACGCCCAAGCAGATGATTTGCTCGCATCGATAAGTACCTATCAACATAAGTTTGGGGCAGAGGTGATGCCTAGCGACCAACATATTGAGTACGAAATTTTGTATAACAAATACGATGTTTTCAAAAAACTCTTTTCGTGGTATCTCTATGTATCGGTGGCATTGTTTGCCATTTGTATTTTCCAGATTTTTTACAACAAAAAGTTTTTAACCATCCTCAATAAGTCGATTACTGCTTTGGTGGTTGTGTGTTTTGTTTTACACACGGCAGGGCTTGCCATGCGTTGGTACATTTCGGGGCACGCGCCTTGGTCAGACGCTTACGAGTCGATGATTTACGTGGCTTGGGCAACCATGCTATTCGGATTCGTTTTTGGACGAAAATCGAGCCTCACGCTTAGCTCTACGGCTTTTATTACTTCGATTATTTTGATGGTCGCACACTGGAATTATTTCGACCCGTCGATTGGTAACCTAGAGCCAGTTTTAGATTCTTATTGGTTGATGATACACGTGGCGGTAATTGTTGCCAGCTATGGCCCATTTGCCTTAGGAATGATTCTGGGCGTTGTCGCATTATTGTTGATGGTTTTTACCTCAAAATCTAACAAAAAACGCATGGAGCTCAACATCCGTGAGCTTACCTATATCAATGAGATGGCGCTTACCGTAGGCTTGGTTTTGCTCACCATTGGTAACTTTTTGGGCGGACAATGGGCCAACGAAAGTTGGGGACGCTATTGGGGTTGGGACCCTAAAGAAACCTGGGCATTGATCTCGATTATGGTCTACGCTTTTGTCATTCACATGCGTTTGGTGCCGTCGTTGCGTGGTTCTTGGATTTACAATTTCTTCTCAATTATTGCTTTTTACGCAATTTTGATGACCTATTTTGGAGTGAATTTTTACCTCAGTGGTTTGCATTCGTACGCACAAGGCGACCAAATGGTTACACCAGATTTTGTTTATATGTCGCTAGCCTGCGTAGGTTTACTCGGATTAGATTCATATGTACAATATAAGTTGTATTTCAAAAAATAAGTTTAAAGCCCTCGATTTTTCGAGGGCTTTTTTGTAACTTTGGGATAACAATCTTTACAGAAAAATATTAAAATTAATATTAGCATTGATGAAAAAAACACTCATGAGAAATATATTCTTATCACTCGGCTCACTTTTTATGTTTGCTTGTTTTGGCGGCAAAAAAGTGCATACCGTTGATGAACAAACCCAAGAAAAATTAACCAATATGGACAGTATCAAAACCATTTATGATTTTACAGTAGAAACCATCACAGGCGACACCTTAAACCTCGCCGACCTCAAAGGGCAAAAAGTGATGATTGTCAACACGGCTTCAAAATGCGGATTGACACCTCAGTTTGAGCAATTAGAAGCATTGTACAAAAAATATCAGAACAATAATTTTACCATCATTGGTTTTCCGACCAACGATTTTATGGGGCAAGACCCCGGCAGTAACGAAGAGATTGCCGAGTTTTGTCAACTCAATTATGGCGTAACCTTCCCGATGATGGCAAAAATTGTCGTGAAAGGTGATGATAAACATCCTTTGTATCAATACCTTACTCAAAAAGAAGATAATAATATTGGTGATTTTGACATCGATTGGAATTTTCAAAAGTTTTTAATCAACGAAAACGGAACCATCGACAAGGTGGTAAGCCCCAAAGTATTGCCAAATGACCAAGAAGTAATTGATTGGATTAACCAATAATTGTTTCAACACAAGCTTTTACAAGTTCCCCAAAGTTCCGTATCTTTGGGGAACATTTTTTTGTTATGACTTATCCAGAAATTCCCTTAGCACAAAGTCTCTTACAACTGTTCAAACAACAACAAGTGAGCCGTGTAGTCATATCACCAGGTTCGCGCAACGCCCCGCTTATCATTGGATTTTCGTCTGACGATTATTTCGAATGCTACAGTATCGCTGACGAACGTTGTGCAGGTTTTTTTGCCTTAGGGATGGCGCGTCAAACCCAACAACCTGTAGCTTTGTTGTGCACATCGGGCTCGGCGGTGCTCAATTATTACCCTGCAGTTGCCGAGGCTTTTTATAGTCAAATTCCGCTAATTGTTTGCTCTGCAGACAGACCTTTGCATAAAATAGATATTGGCGATGGGCAAACCATTCGCCAGCAAAATGTGTTGGAAAAACACACTGTTTTTAATGCCAATCTTACCGAAGAAGCCAATGCGACTAACGATCAATTGATCCAAAAAGCCATTGACTGTGCCAAAACACAAAAAGGACCAGTACACATCAATATTCCGTTTGAAGAACCTTTGTACAACACGGTTCAACAACTCAATTATTTTCCGCAAACTACAACATTTCCTTCGGTAAATTCCCCAACTATTGATTGGACTAAATACCAAAACCAATGGAAAAATTCGTCCAAAATATTGGTGTTGATAGGCGCGCAGATGCCTGATGTGTTAAGCCAAAAAACGATTCGGCAATTGGCAAAGTCGCCCAATGTTGTGGTGATGACAGAGATTAATGCCAATGTAAGGAATCAGGCTTTTGTCAATCATATCGATACGTTGATTACGCCCTTTACTGAAGATGATTTTGAGGCGTTAAAACCCGAAATTTTGTTGACCATTGGCGGAATGATAGTGTCTAAACGTATCAAAAAGTTTTTGCGAACCTATTCGTCAGACCAACATTGGCACGTAGATACCTTGCGTGCGTACGATACTTTTGGCACACTTACCCATCATATCCAAACGACGGCCGAAACATTTTTTCAGCAAATGCCTGCCGATGTTTTGCCGAGCAATTACCAAGCAACAATAGGCAAGATTGTAGCAAATCGTCAACAAAAACATCAACTGTTTGCACAAAACGCTTCTTTTAGCGATTGGTTGGTTTATGCCAAAATCTGGAAAACCTTGCCTGCAAATATTCAATTAGATATTAGTAACAGCGCTGCCATACGTTATGCTCAACTGTTTGAGACGCCTGCCCAAGCTGCCGTTTTTTGCAACCGTGGCACAAGTGGTATCGATGGGAGTACCAGCACTGCGATTGGGGCGGCATTGCATAGCTCGCGACCTACGCTATTCATTACTGGCGACATTAGTTTTTTTTATGACAGTAATGCGTTGTGGAATGATTATATCCCTAAAAATTTCAAAATTATTTTGATTAATAATGCTGGCGGAGGTATTTTTAGGATTTTGCCTGGACATCAAGATCAGCCAAATTTTAATCAATATTTTGAAACTCAACACCAATTATCGGCGGTACATTTGGCCAAAATGTTTAATTTTGACTATCATATTGCCCAAGACGAAACCTCACTCGATGAGGGATTGTCAGCGCTTTGGCGTGCGACCCAACCAGTTATTCTCGAGGTTTGCACCCCAACAACTATCAACAACCAAGTGTTAAAACAATATTTCGAATTTTTAAAATAAATAGTTATGAAAAAAATCATTTATCCTTTATCAGCCATTATCTTGTTTGGATTTACGGGCTGTTCTGAGTTACAACAAGTAGCCAATCAATTGCCAAATGTACTCAACGAGAGTGGGCAGATAGGACAAAATCAAATTGCTAGTGCGCTCAAGCAAGCGCTCAATCAAGGGATTGACAAACAAGTGACTAAACTCACCAAAACCAATGGTTTTTACAACAATAGTTTGGTAAAAATCGGTTTGCCATCAGAGTTGCAACAAGTTGAAAAAACGTTGCGATCGGTAGGTTTGGGTAGCTTGGCAGATGAAGGAGTAAAAGCATTAAATCGCGCTGCCGAAAACGCCGTGAAAGAGGCTACACCAATTTTTGTAGATGCGATTACAAGCATGACCATCTCTGATGCTACCAATATTTTGATGGGCGACAAAAACGCAGCCACGCAGTATTTGCAAAAATCAACTTCAAAGGCGCTATACAACAAGTTTAACCCTGTGATTGAACAATCATTTAGCAAAGTTGGCGCAGATAAAATTTGGGCTAATATCATCAAACAATACAACAATATTCCGTTGGTGAAAAAGATAAATCCAGATTTGACCGATTATGTAACGCAAGAGGCGTTGAACGGTGTTTATACGATGATAGAGCAAGAAGAGTTGAACATCCGAAGTAAAACATCTTCTCGCACAACAGATTTGATGAAATCTGTTTTTGCTATGCAAGACAAAAAATAATTGATGAAAAGAGGAGATTTTTTCTCCTCTTTTTTTGTTACTTTTTCACCACCCGATAAGTCTGTTTGTTGTTTTGGTTAGAGATGGTTAGCAAATACACGCCCGAAGCTAAAGAAGCAATATTTACCGAAACTATTTCGCTGGCATTAATGGGGTGATGCATGACTTGTTGTCCTTGCATGTTGTAGATGTTAACTTCTGTAAAATCAGCTATTTCGCCAGTGAGGTGCAAAACATTCTCGGCAGGGTTAGGATAAATACTGATTTTCTTTTTGTCAAAAGTGCCACTGCTTACAGGTTCGGTGCTGAAGTAAGTATATACCAAGCCACCATAAGTAGAGCTGCCTTCTTCGTCTGGTTCAAGCAAATTACCTTGTGTAATAAAATTCTCAGCATTGGAATTTCCGCTGGTTTGTTCTACAGAGTAATAGCCATTTTCTACCGGAAAAACTGCTCTAGTTAAATCTTTACCTTCAAAGCCAAAGTAAGTAGCATATAAAACTGTGCTACCATCATTGGATAACAGCAGATGATAAGCATCAGAATGAGAAAGCAAGTAAGATGGTGTAGGGTCTTTCTCGGTTTGGTAAGCATCGTCTGTAGCCACGCCTGTTGAGCTATCAGTTTGCCCAAAAAGCCAAATGTTACCGTCGGAGTTGATTGTAAAATTATTAAATACTTTTGAAAAAATGTTATTTGAGGTGTAGGTTCTCCATTGTAAACTCGAACCATTAGGGTTCATTTTTGTTAAAAGCTGTCGAATGTTTTGGTTCTCTGGATTATCGATAAAAACTCCTTCAGTTGCTATGTTTTCTGGAGTTGCTCCACTAGAATTATATATACTTACCAAGTAAATGTCATTACCATAAGTTTTAACTTCATCTAAAAAATAACCAGATTCGTCTGTGTGATAATATGTGCCCCAAGTCCGAGTGCCATCAAAATTAAATTTGTTAACGAAATAATTTATACCAAACCCACCTTGATTATTTAAATTAGGCTGTTCTTCATAAGCACCTGTTGTGCTGAAGTAAGTGGGATTATTTGTAGGTTGGTTATTCAATCCGTTATTTACTTGCCCCATAATAACAACCCCATCATTTGTACAGTCAATATCGAGTATCATTGTATTGTAAACACCAAAAAACGTACTCCATACATACTGCCCTTGATTGTTAAGTTTTATAATGGTTTGAGTCATACCAGATAGCGGAATTTCATCGTATGCTGTTGCAGTAGATTGAAAGGGTGAGTTTTCGATGACGTCCTCATTACTTTTGAGCCCTCCTGCTAAATATACATTACCATAATTATCAACGCTAATACTATTGTCACCATCTAAAAATGGTTCTGTGTAACTACACCATTGTAATACACCACTTAATGAAAAACAAGCTATAAAACCATCTCCTCCGATATATTCGTTATTTTCATAAGTTGTGCGGTAAGTGCCTGGAGTAGCAAAATTTTCTGATTGGGTAGTATATCCAGAAATATAGATATAGTTTTCTCCGTCAAAATGCATATCAAGAATTTCTGTGTTATCTGAGTTTCCAAGCTGAGCAAAAATCCCTGTCTCTCCGTCAGGCAGTGTAATGTACTTTACAGCGTTATTTACACCAACATTATCTTTAGCATAAACGGTGTTATTAAAAATAAATCTATTTCTCCATGCATTAGTATCTACTTTACCCTCTTCTTTCACGCCCCAAATACGGTGATAAGTAGATTGGGCGTAAGATGTAGCAGTAGTAATTAATGTGAGTAATATAATAGAGAAATTTTTCATGAATTGAGATGTTTAACTGTACAATGTAATAAAAACATTTCTACTTAACAAAAAAAACACAAAATTTAATCAATGCAGTAATTTGTTGATTTTGTCAAAACATGCACACATTTTTAAAACTGTGCAGTATATTTGTACATTAAAAACAATTATAGATGTTACAAAACATACTTACCCCCAAAATACAAGCCGCTGTAGAGGCAAATTTTGATCAAAAAATAGACAAAATAGAGTTTCAGGCAACCCGTAAAGACTTTGAAGGTGATATCACGATGGTGGTTTTTCCGTTGTTGAAGCTCATCAAAGGCAATCCTGTGGCGATAGGTAATGCCATTGGCGAATATTTGGTAAGGGAGGTTGATATTGTTGAAAAGTTTAACGTTGTCCAAGGATTTTTGAACATTACCATTGCCGATAATTATTTTGTGAAAGTTTTTCAAGAGGCTTATCAAGATAATGATTTTGGTTTGGGACAGCCAATTGATGACGAGTCGATATTGGTAGAATATTCGTCGCCAAACACCAACAAGCCACTGCATTTGGGGCATGTTCGAAACAATTTGTTGGGTTATTCGGTAGCCGAAATTCTGAAAGCTAGCGGTCACAAAGTGTACAAAACCCAAATTATCAATGACCGAGGTATCCATATTTGTAAATCGATGCTGGCTTGGCAAAAGTTTGGCGAGGGAGAAACGCCCGAATCTACTGGGTTAAAAGGCGACAAATTGGTAGGTAATTACTACGTAATATTCGATAAAGAATACAAAAAACAAATCGAAAAATTGGTAGCTGACGGTGTTGGCGAAGACGATGCCAAAAAACAAGCACCATTGATGCTCGAAGCGCAAGAAATGCTTCGTAAATGGGAGGCTGGCGATGAAGAAGTGGTTGCTTTGTGGCAAAAAATGAACCAATGGGTATATGATGGTTTTGAAGAAACCTACACCAATATGGGCGTAGATTTTGACAGCTATTACTACGAGAGCAATACCTATTTGCTGGGTAAAGACGTGGTAGAAGAGGGTTTGCAAAAAGGAATTTTTTATCGAAAAGACGACGGTTCTGTTTGGATTGATCTAACAGACGATGGTTTGGACGAAAAATTGGTACTTCGTGCAGATGGTACATCGGTTTATATTACCCAAGACATCGGTACGGCGATTCAGCGTGTCAAAGATCATGCAGATGTTGCAGGGATGGTCTACACGGTGGGTAATGAGCAAGATTATCACTTCAAGGTTTTGTTTTTGATTTTGCAAAAATTAGGGTACAATTGGGCAAGCAATTTGCATCATTTGTCTTATGGTATGGTTGATTTACCTTCCGGAAAGATGAAATCGAGAGAGGGAACGGTGGTCGATGCCGATGATTTGATGAACGAAATGGCCAATACAGCACGCGAAATCTCAGAAGAGTTGGGTAAGCTAGACGGAATGTCTGAGGAGGAGAAAAACAACCTCTACCGCACCATTGGTATGGGAGCGTTAAAATACTATATCCTCAAGGTAGATCCGAAGAAACGCATCTTATTCGACCCGAAAGAATCGGTAGATTTTAACGGCAACACGGGGCCATTTATCCAATATACTTATGCACGTATCCAATCAATTTTGAGAAAAGCAGATTTTGATTACAACAGCACAATTTACAGTGGCGAGCTGGAAGCAAAAGAAAAAGACTTGGTCAAAAAAATGCTCGAATTTCCGGCGGTTATCTCGCTTGCAGCCAACACTTTTAGTCCGGCTGTAGTGGCAAATTATACTTACGATTTGGTCAAAGAATACAATTCTTTTTACCAAAGTGTGTCTATTTTGGGCGAAACCGACGAAAGTAAAAAAGTGTTTAGAGTACAATTGTCAGACAAAATCGGTCAGATTATTCAAAGAGCTTTTGCCTTGCTAGGGATAGATGTGCCAGAACGAATGTAATGAATATAAATAATCCAATCATGATAAAAAAAGTAGTTTTAGGGATTTTCTTTTTGTTTACCCAGTCGCTATTGGCGCAAAGAGATTTGACCATCGAAGAGGCAACCATCGGGGCTTACCGCAATTTTGCTACCGAGAGTGTTAACTTTATTCAGTGGAAAAACGACCAAAGTTTTACCCATATTGATGCCATGTATCGCAATTTGATGATTCGCTCGCAGGCCAATAATTACCAACCTGAGGTATTGTTGTCGTTGACCGACTTACAAAATGCTTTACAGGCCAAACAAGCTGATTTCCCGATTGCGCAGGTATATTATTTCCCGTACCAATACGAATGGATGAATGAGCATTTGGTGCGTTTTCCGGTGCAAACACAAAATCAAAATTATGAGGTTTTTTACAATTTTGAGACCCAAAAAGTAGAAGATATTTTTGCTTATACAAGCGAAGGTTCAGAGGTCTTGATGAGCGAAAACCGTCAGTATTTGGCATTTTTAGAAAATAAGACCATTCGATTGGTTGATAATAAAGGAAAAATTACAGAAGTAACAGATTTTGACCATGGAATCGTATACGGAAGCGGGAAAACACATCGTGAAGAGTTTGGTATCAAACAAGGGATGTGGTTTAGCCCGCAAAGTGACCAATTGTTGTATTACCGCAAAGATGAAAGCATGGTGTCAGACTATCCATTGACAGATTTTGGTACGCGCGTGGCAGAGCATAAACCTTTCAAATATCCGATGGCGGGTATGAAAAGTGAAGAGGTTACCCTTTGGATTTACAATATGGATAACCAAAAATATGTGCAGCTGCAAACAGGCGAGCCCAAAGAGCAGTTTTTGACGATGGTTACTTGGCATCCGAGTGGGCAATCAGTATTTGTTGGCGTGCTTAATCGTGAGCAAAACCATTTGAAAATCAATCAGTATGATGCAAAATCAGGAGCTTTTGTCAAAACGATTTTAGAAGAATCGTCAGATAAATATGTAGAGCCACAGTTTCCGTTGTATTTTAATCCAGCCAATGACAATCAATTTGTTTATTTTACAGAAAAAGAAGGATACAGACAAGCGTTTTTGTACGACCTTAAAGGCAAGTTGATTAAAAATTTGGGTCACCAAGATGTGGTGGTAAAAGAGGTTATCGGTTTGGATGACAATCAATTGTGGTATGTAGGTACGGCCAATCGTGCCTTAGATAACGCCTTGTATGTGGTGAATTTAAAAAACGGTAAGACCAAACAAATTAACCAAAATAGCGGAACGCATGAGTTTGTACTCAATCCGTCAAAAACTTATTTTGTAGATCAATACAACGCAGTTGATACGCCAAATGTGTTGGACGTTGTACAGGTAAAAAATCATCAAGCAACCAATTTGTTAACAGCCAAAAATCCGTACCAAGGTACGATAGATTTGCCTAAAATGGAGTTGTTAGAGATAACAGCAGCCGACAACAAAACAGTATTGAATGGTCGTATTATTTATCCAAAAAACTTTGATCCAAACAAAAAATACCCTGCTTTGGTGTATGTGTATGGCGGACCGCACGCACAGTTGGTGAGCAACTCTTGGTTGGGTGGCGCGTCGTTGTTTGACTATTATATGGCGCAACAAGGTTTTGTAGTATTTACACTAGACAATAGAGGGAGCGCTTATCGCGGACGAGATTTTGAGCAAGTGATTCACCGTCAACTAGGGCAAAACGAAATGGCTGATCAGATGAAAGGTGTAGAGTATTTACAATCGTTAGCTTTTGTAGATGCAGACAAAATTGGCGTGTCGGGCTGGTCTTTTGGCGGTTTTATGACTACGTCGTTGATGCTCAATCATCCAGATATTTTTAAAGTTGGTGTTGCTGGTGGCCCAGTAATCGACTGGAAGTGGTACGAAATCATGTATGGTGAACGTTATATGGATATGCCACAAGAAAACCCAGAAGGTTACCAATTGACTTCAACTTTAGATAAGGTGGGGCAACTCGAAGGTAGATTGCTGATTATTCATGGTGCGCAAGACCCAGTGGTGGTACAACAGCACAGCATGGCGTTTATCGAAGCATGTATAAAAGCAGGCAAGCAGGTAGATTACTTTTTGTACCCAACGCATGAGCATAATGTGATGGGAATGGATAGAATACATCTCAATGCAAAAATTGCTGACTACTTTATGGTACACCTCAAGTAAACCATGAGATTAACAAAAAATAAAACTCCGGCAGAATTTCTGACCGGAGTTTTTTGTATGTGATAGAGTGATTATTGTTGGTTTTGGCTCTGCTCTATTATTTCTTGAATAGCCATCATGTACTCGTCCCATCCACCATAAACAAAAAAGATAGAATAAATAGACGAAATTAAGGCAATAGCCCCTAAAACCGTTCCGATGATACACAATATTTTTCCTGTGTTGAGATTAGAATAATTGCTATACGCATTCGGGTTAGCTTGATATAGTTTGATATCTTTTGCGGCAAGAACCCAGCCGATGATCCCAAAAATTAAGCCTAAGAACCCAGTACAGCAGCCAACGATAGATACAATTCCTAAAATTAAAACAGCAGTTGCATTAGGCAAATTTTGCTGCATAAAATTCCCGTCTCCTGCGGGATTGTCAAAACTTTGTTGATTTTGATAATTTTCCATAGTTTAAAAAAATGTTAAATATTGTTTGTAAAAGTAAGAAAAAATCATCACCACAGCGTTGATAATCGCAAAAATAATGATGAGTTTGTGATAGTTTCTAGATTTGTCGATAAAATGTAGCAGTATAAAAATAAACAATGGGATAGTGGTGTAGATAGCTGGGTACATTTTGAAAGCCTCCCAAAACTCACCCTGCGACAGTAATGCTACAGAACGTTGCGTGCCGCAGCCTGGGCAATCTATCCCGAACAGTTTTTTGTTCATACAAGGTAGCATATGTTCTTCCATCATTGCTTTTTTTCGTTTGATACTTACAAATTTATAGTTATTTTTGGAAAAAGATAATTTATGAAAACTTTTTTATGGTTTGTAGCCTTTGCTTTGATGGTATGGGCGGTGATAGAGCAAAGTAAACCACAACCCAATTTGTATATTCAGGTGGCGGGTGTAGTAGGTTTTTTCTTTGCGATGTATCAGCTTTCTCAGCGTACATCTAGTGAGCAAGACAGCAAAAATCAGTCGAATGAAAATCAATCAGATGATGAGACAGTTTAATATAGGTGATTATGTAGAGGTGCTCGATGACGACCTCAAAGGTACGATTGTTGGTGTCGAAAACGGTGAATATAAAGTAGAAACCGATGAAGGTTTTCAGTTAGATTATCCAGCCAAAGCCTTGATATTATCTGGCGACAAAACAGTAATCAGGCAAGCAAGCACGGTGGCTGCGGTAGGGCAGGCCAAGTCAGAAAAAGTAGATTCGCGCAAAAAATACACAACGGCAAACAAACGCAACAAAGACGAATTTGTTTTTAAAGTTGATTTACATATAGAAAAACTCATTGCCAAACCAGGTAGCTTGAGTAGTTTTGATAAACTGAATTTGCAGGTAGACACTGCCAGAGCTCAATTAGAGTTTGCGCAAAAAAACAATATCAGGCACCTTGTTTTTATTCACGGGATGGGCGATGGCGTGCTCAAAGCTGAACTCGAATTTTTGCTAGGGAGATACAGCGAAGTGAAATTTCAGGATGCTGATTACCATAAATACGGTTTGGGTGCAACCGAGGTTTTTCTCCATTACAAAGGAGGGTTGTAGCGGTGATTAATCACATTTTTTTGTCATACTGAGTGCAATGCAGAGTGGTTGAAATATCTAATTTTATTATTATTGATGTTAAAATTTGTATAAATCATTTTTTTTTATAATATTGATGTAATTATTAATTAAAACAAAATATAATGAAAAAATTATTATCTATTATAGCGATATTTTTTTCGTATGCTATTTTTGCCCAGCAAACCCAAGAAGAGCTTTTTGATTACCAAAGAGATTGGGCAACATATTTGCCTAAAGGAAGTGTTGGTAGTGTGGTTAATTATAATATTTCTGAGGAGGATATGTTTAACAATGGTAATTTGATTTATGTTAGTTTTAATAATTTTGAGGGTGTTCTGTTTGATGAGTTGTTGCCTATTCCTACTGGCGAAGAAGGGAATGTTATTTTGGGGAGCATCAATGCCGAAGGAGAGTTTGATTGGGTTAAAAAAATTCAGCTAGGTGAAGATTATACGAGAGGTTTTTTACCTTTTGCTGACGAAGAAGATTATTTGTACGTTCATGGGACTACGAGAGATACAATAAATATTGGCACAACGGGCACTCACCAGCCTACTCTCACTAGTCTTGTTTATCAAGACACCATTTTTTTTAACGGAATGCCTGTAGTAGGTACCTTTCCTAAGACGGCAAATTATATAGCTAAATGTGATACGCTGGGCAATCGCTTATGGGGTACTTATATTTATGGTGAGAAAGATATGTCAGGAGGAGCAACTTATTTACGTAAACACGAGGGGCATCTATATTATTTTGGTTATACTAATTCAAAATCAGGTATTGCAACGCCAGGTACCTATATGTCTGTAGCCCCGTCAGCTTTGCCTACAGAAGTTACAGAGACTTATGGGGTTAATTTTATAATGAAATTTAATGCCAACACAGGTGAGCGATTGTGGGGCACCTATTTACCTCTTCTCGAAGAAGATTTCATGACACAGCCAGCATCTAATCGTACGACTATTTCGGTAGATGCTACAGGGTCGATTTATTTTAAATCGCTTAATGAATATGTTAGACTTACCCCAGAGGGTGTTTATGATGAAACTTTGAGCAATTCAGATAATTTAGATTATATAAGCGATCTTTATTTTGATAATTCAGGCAATATTTTTGTGTTGGCAGTAAATAAGTCCGATGACGATACAAACTTTGGTACATCAGGTACTTACAAGCCTAGTAAAACAGTGGATGGAGAGCTTCTGTTGATAAAGCTAAGTCCTTCATTTGAGAAAATATGGGCTAGTTACTTAGGCTTTACGCCTACTGGGTGGGAGGCTGCTTGGTCTTTTTCACTAACAATTAATGAAGATGTAAACAACGAAATTCTTATTTCAAACTCAGTAAGTGCAGCAGACAATGCTAATGCTGATGCTTTTCAGACAACGTTTGGCGGAGGAGTTTCAGACGCGGCTATGATGAGCTTTGATATGCAAACCGGTCAGCGCAATTGGTTTAGCTATTATGGCGATAGTAATCAAGATAGAGCGGTAGGTATTATTCCAACCGCCGAGGGCGGTTTTTATCTCACAGGCACAAGTGAGGGGGGCGATAATATTATCAGCGAAGAGAGTTTATACACCAGCGAAGATTTTGGCGTATGGTATGGTCATATACAAATACCTTTTGTGGCAAAGTTTACATCTACCAAAACTAGCTCGGTAGATGAGCTGCCTAGAGAAGCTTTCAAAGTGTATCCCAACCCATCTAGTGATAAGGTTTTTGTAGAGGCTGTATCACAGTGGCAAAACGATGTAAGTCTGTCGTTATACACCTTGCAAGGCAAGTATTTAACAACAGATGTGCAAGCAACAAGTACAGGCTACGCCATAGATGTGAGCAGTCTACCATCAGGTTTTTACTGGTTAAAGGTAAGCACCGCAGACGGAGTCACTCATTATAAATTGATTAAAGAGTGAAAGAAAAACTAAGCGTTATGACAAAAATCCTGCAAACTATATAGCTTGCAGGATTTTTTATGATTGAATTTGGCAAAAACTTACAAATACAATTGTTGGTTTTTGTCTGATTTTACCATATACCCAAATCTGATTTTTTCAGAGCTATTGGGTTTTAGTTTTACCGTCCAAGACAGCTTGCCAGTTTCTTCGTCAAAGTCAGCCCCTTTTTTATCGGTTAGACTCACCTCGATATCTTTGTTTTTACTTACCGGGATGTGGTCTTCGATCAGCAAGGCAATGTTTTCTTTTTTATTGTTGCGCACCGTGATTTCATAAGTAAAGTTTTGCTCTTTTTTTGAAGACAGCATTTTGGTGCCCGATTGATCAGAAACTACTTTTCTGTCTACCGATACATTAGGATCTTTACCCAAGCTCAATGGCAACTCGTCTTTGTGCGAACTAGGATTGATGTAGGTTTTACCCACATACATTCCGTCAAATACCACATTGGCTTGCCCTGGCAACATATTGTATTGGCTGTAGTCTGATACTTTAGCAACCAAATATACGTTGTTGTCTAATTTCGGAATTG
>JBFHGP010000036.1:0-18588 GCA_041583035.1 Flavobacterium sp. | reverse complement strand
AGATTCTAGATTTATCTTCAAGATAAATTAATTTTAAATTAAACAGAACAGCTATGGTCATAATATTCAAGTATATAACTACTAGAAATCCTGACAAAGCACAATTATACGCTATTGATTTTGTAGCTCCTTGATTATAATACTGGTATAAAATAGCTAAAATACGTTTAAAAAAAATATCCATCATATTAAAAATTATTGTCCCCCGCTGGCGCGAACATCTTACTCGTGTCCGTTGTATTTCGATGAACTTCTTTATTTATTTAGCACACGGATGGCAAATCCGCGCGATTGGGTTTTGTTATTTTACGTATGATGTTGTATATAAGCTCTTACCAAAGGAAATAAAAACACAAGTAGTATATATCCTACTACAATAAAACCTCTTTTCTTTTTCAATTCTACAGCTTCTTTTATGTGTCTTTGTTTGATTAACTCCAACCTCTTTTTGTTGTATCTGAAAATGACAAAAGCAAAAATAACAAATACTACTACAAATACTCCTGCTTTGTTAGCAAATACAAATTGCTCGTCTGTTATAACTTCCAACAATATCAAAATGTTAATTATTGTAAACGAAATTACTACAGTTAAAACAGAGCGAGATGCAAATAAAGGAATATCCTTCTCCCTTTTTTCATACCACCTAAATATTCTTAAAAACAAATAATCTAAATATTTCATAAATATATTGATTAAAATAACCATCTATATGTTGTCCCAAATTTTTTCCTGTATGCTGTTCTAACAAGTAATTAGTTATGAAATAAGCACCCCCGCTGGCGCGAGCACCTTGCTCGTGTCCGTTGTATTTCGATAAACTTCTTTATTTATTTAGCACACGGATGGCAAATCCGCGCGATTGGGTTATTGTAAATAAATTAATTTTTTCTTCTTCTTCATACTAATATATTATTGCTGACAACACAGACTAGACAATCATTTACAAAAAATACATTATTGCATTAATTACATAATAACAGACCACCAAAACAAGGTTGATATAAAAATAATATTTAATGACGCGGTCTATGTTTATATTCACTTTCAAAACTGCAAGTAGTATAAAAGAAATTACAATTACCATGTATTTGTACCTAAAAATAAAATCATCACTGAGTGTTAGATAGTTTCGAAAAACCATAGACAACACAATAGAAATTAATTCTGTTATTATTATCAGCCTATTATGATTTACTTTTATTTCTTTCATGCTTTATTATATTCTAGCCTTAAAATTCACTATTCCCACAATCATTAACATCAATTAAGTGTAAGCGCGCCCAAAATTTCTTCAGACATAAAAGGTCCGCCTGGGTATTTGGCCGTATAATCGAGATTGAGCCAAACATTGCCTCTTTCATCAATATGGTAATGAATTTGTTTGCCTTTGCTTTCGTCAACAAAAAGTACTTCTTTGATTAAATATATCGCTGTTTCGAGGTCTGCTTTACTACCAATAAGCATCTCGGGGTACATATGAGCCTTGGTGTGAATAAGTCTAGGCGTACCTCCCACCGCTCTAATGGCTGCTGCCATCAAAATGGCATGGTCGTCACAATCGCCCGAAAAATGTTGCAACGACTCTGATGCCGTCGCAATGTACTCTCTACTTTTGGGGTCGTTGACGTAGTTCCATTTACTTTGAATTTCTTTGAAAACTGCAAAACATTGTATCAGCTGTCGATGTTCCCGAAAGCCCTTGATATTTCTAAAATGCTTGGTCGTAGCTTTTAGGGCAAAATTACGCACTGCTGGTTTTTCAAACTCTATGGCTTTGACCACCTTAGATTTGTTCGGGAAAGGCAATAATTTAGAAATGATAATATCTTGCGGATTTGGATTTTCGCTCATTCCATACACCATCGACCGATAATCTTCATACACTGCATAAAAGCCGTATCCTTGAAAAAGGGTACCCCAAACCAAGAAGGCTAGGTAACAAAAAAGTGAAAAAAGCACATATTTTTTTAATGAGGTAAGCACAATTTGCATCACCACAATAATCGCCAAAAAAAGTAAAACCCTATCGATGTGAAAAGGCCACTCTGGGTCGATTAGGTTTTGGTGAAGAATGATAAAAACCGGAATCAAAATAAGTAGATTGAGTATAAAAATAACGATATCTGTCCATGACTTAGGTATACTAAATCGAGGAACAGCGTTACGCAACAACTCTTTTACATCCAACTTATTTTTCATTCAATTTTACTCAATTATCTCTTCATATTTCAACGGTTGTTCGATAATTTTATATTGTTGTAAATCGTCAACAATTTGCGAAAAAACTTTTTTATTCATCTGTTTTTGAGACCATTGCGTCACACTCAACCATTCTTGTACGTTGTCAATATCTTGGTCAAAAACTTCGCTAATGGTACGGTCTATACTCGGAATAATTTTAAATTCGGCTGTTGTAGTATTGATCACTTCGAGTAAGCTAGCAACCAACGCGCGATTGTGCTGAACAAAATCAGCACGCCCTACCAACACAAAACTCTGCCAAGGCGTAGGGCAAATACCTACTCGTCTAAAAATGCCTTTGTCAACTACTGGCTGGGTCATAAATCTGTCCCACATAAAATAGTCGGCCTGTTGGTTTTGTAACGCTTCAATTGCGCCATCAAGTGTATTGATTACTTCAAAATTAACCTCATCACTGCCCCAACCTTGCTGGTTGGCGTTGACCAATGCCATCAATTGCGAACCCGAACCATAACGGCTAATGGCTGCTTTTTTGTTGCGCAAGTCGGCCACCGATTGGTAAGGCGAGTCGTGGGCAACGAATATCCCCCACTGCAACGGAGACGACACATATTCTTGTACCAAAACAGTCGGGTTGCCTGCTGCAATATCTTTAAAAATACCTTCGGTAAGTATAATCGCCAAATCGGTTTGTTGCTCGCGTAGCATTTCGCACATTTTGCCCGTACCTTCTGGCACATCTGTCCATTCGAGGTCAATACCTACTGCGGCAAAATCACCCGAATCTATACTCATTTTCCATGGGTAATTAAAATGTTCGGGAACGCCAATTATTTTCACTTTTTTCATGAATTATCCTCCTACTCTTTTTACTTGATATCCTTTGTTTTTGAGATGCGTCATGATTTTATCTCTAAAATTTCCTTGAATAATGATTTCGCCCTCTTTGACTGATCCACCTACGCCACAAAGCGTTTTTAACGATTTTGCCAACACTTTCAAATCGTCAGCATCGCCAACAAAACCTTTGATGATGGTCACAATTTTACCTCCTCTATTTTTTTTGTCTAGATGTGCCTCTAGTCTTTGTTCGCCAGGGCTTAAGGTCTCTTCTGTTTCGTTTTCGTTGGTCAATTCAAAATCGTCATTGGTCGAATAAACAAATCCGCCCAAATCTTCTAAGCTATTTATTTTTTTTCCCATAAATGGTAATCTTTTAATCCGTCAATCGGTTTTTGCACAAATCTACCTGTTTTCAATCCGTGTTTTTGCAGTGAATTTTTGAAGAAATCTTGCAACAAAAAAGCAACCGAACCTACAAAATGTACGGGTACTTGATGAGCATTATCAAATTGTTTAACATAATTCTCTACAAAAAAATCGACGGTGTTTGTAATCATTTTTTGCATGAACGAATGCGATTGATTGTCTATCAAAAAAGGTAAAAAGCTCGCCAAATAGGCGTTTGGATTTTCTTTTTTGTAAAAATTATTTTTGATGACATCAGCATCCAAATCATATTGTTTTTCAAAAATCAATCGTAGATCTTCTGGCATTTGTTTGAGGTAATATGCCTTGATCAATTGTCTACCAAAATCACTCCCACTACAATCGTCCATCGCCAGATAACCCAAAGATGCTATATGCTGATGCAATTTTTCGCCATCAAAATACGAACAATTAGAGCCCGTGCCATTGATACAAACAATCGCCGGCTGGCCTTGGGTGGTTGCAAATACGGCAGCATAAGTATCTTCTTTTACCTCAGTTTTTTGAAGATTCGGAAAAACTTCAGCCAAGGCTTTTTGTATATAACCTATTGTACGTAGCGAACCGCAACCTGAGCCGTAAAAATACACCTCGGTTACCTGATTTTTCAATTGTTTGAGCACACCCGACTGCTCTATTCTCATCACCAAATCTTGGTGATCGAGCACCTCTGGATTGAGCCCCAAAGTGGTGGTTAACTCAGTCGTGTGGTCACTTTTTATAACTATCCAATCGGCTTTGGTAGAGCCGCTATCTACAACTATTTTCATCTTTTATCGGTTACAAAAATAAGCGGTCAAATCGAGTAATTTTGAGGCGTAACCATACTCGTTATCATACCAGCCTACAATTTTAAAAAAGGTATCGTTGAGTGCAATACCCGCCTTAGCATCGATAATCGAAGTACGTGTATCAGACACAAAATCTTGCGACACTACAGCCTCATCGGTAAATCCAATAATGCCTTTGTATTCATTGTTGGCAGCGTTTTTAAAGGTCTGCATGATATGCTCATAAGTAGTGGATTGGTTGAGTTTTACAGTCAAATCTACCACCGACACATCTTGCACGGGCACGCGAAATGCCATACCCGTAAGCTTGCCTTCGAGCGCCGGAATAACTTTTGTCACCGCCTGAGCTGCACCCGTCGAGGCCGGTATGATATTTTGCATAGAAGCCCTACCCAAACGGTAATCTTTTTTGGACGCTCCGTCAACAATGGCTTGCGAAGCGGTTGCTGCGTGCACCGTTGTCATCAAACCTTCTTTGACGCCATAAGTGTCGTTCAAAACTTTAACCATTGGTGCGAGGCAATTGGTCGTACACGAAGCATTCGAAACAATGTTTTCGTCTGCGGCTATTTCTTCGTGATTAACGCCCATTACATACATCGGAATATCTTTTGTGGGGGCAGAAATAATCACTTTTTTACCACCAGCAGCGAGATGCGCACTGGCTGATTCTCTGGTTTTGAAAATTCCTGTACAGTCCAAGACCGCCTCTACATTCACCTCATCCCATCTAAGCTGCGACGGATCTTTTTTGTTGGTTACTCTAATATTTTTACCGTCTACAACCAAATGATTCCCCTCAACTTTTACCTCATGCGAAAAACGTCCGTGAACCGAATCATATTTTAACAAATAAGCCAATTGATCGATATCCATCAAATCATTCACAGCGACAACTTCGAGGTCGTCTCTGTCCATAGATTCTCTAAACGCCAATCGGCCAATTCTACCAAATCCGTTAATTCCTATTTTTAACTTTTTCATTATTTTGCTAATTTTTAGATTGATAATATATCTGAAATGCGTATCAATTCTTCATCTATATCTGAGCCTTTGATGGCTTTTTTGAGCGGAATTGTAACAACTTGTTGGTTTTGCAACCCTACCATCACATCTTGATGATTTTGCAACAACAATTCTACTGCTTTTACGCCTAAGCGACTGGCCAAAACACGGTCAAAACAAGTAGGTGCACCTCCACGTTGGATGTGTCCTAACACTGAAACTCGCACATCGTATTCAGGTAAATTTTCTTGTACATATTCGCTTAGTTCAAAAACATTTTTGCCTGTTTTGTCTCCTTCAGATACCAAGACAATACAAGACGATTTACCCGAGGCTTTACTCCGCTTAAGTTTTTCGAGTAATTTAGGCAAACCTATATCTTCTTCTGGAATCAAAATTTCTTCTGCACCAGCGCCAATACCAGCATTCAGAGCAATATGCCCAGCATCGCGCCCCATCACTTCTACAAAAAACATCCGTTTGTGCGAAGTAGCCGTATCTCTGATTTTATCTACCGCCTCAATCACGGTATTGAGTGCCGTATCATAACCGATAGTATGTGAAGTACCCCGAATGTCATTATCTATCGTACCTGGAATACCAATGACTGGAAAATTATATTCGTTGGCCAGTAAATGTGCACCAGTAAAACTACCATCACCGCCAATCACAACCAACGCTTGAATACCTGCTTTTACCAAATTTTGGTATGCTTTTTCACGTCCTTCTTTGGTTCTAAACTCATCTGAGCGTGCGGTTTTGAGCATAGTGCCGCCTTTGCTGATGATGTATTTTACATCTCTAGGGCCAAGCTCTTTGTAATCGCCTTCGATAAGCCCTTGATAGCCGCGAAAAAAGCCAAAACAAGCGACTTCATAAAAGGCACAAGCACGCACCACAGCTCTGATGGCCGCATTCATCCCTGGAGCATCTCCGCCCGAGGCAAGCACCGCAATTTTGTTGATGGTATGTTTCATGGGTTTATTCTTTTGTTTCTGTTTGCGCAGGTGTATTTGACTTGTCCAAACGCTTCTCGGTATAATTTACTTGTCTAATAGAATCGTTGGTCACTGGCTGAGTTGGGTTTTGCTGTTGTTCTTTTTCTTCTTTTTCTTGTCTTGCTTTTTCGGCTCTTTTTTCTGCGCTTAAAAATACTTTTTGCCACAATTCTCTAAATGAATTAAAGTTGACTTCGTAAGACAAACCAGCTCCTTGCGTATAACCTATACCTTCTCCCAAATAAGTAATATCGTTTTCTCTATTGAACACCTGCGCACGTAGTGAGCCGTCTTCGTTGAGTAAAAACTGTATGTTGACATCACCAATGATGGCGTTGTCTTCACCACCTACAGGCACACCAAACTTACCGTTGATCAATACCCTATCACTTAGTTGAGTAGATACATTTACCCCAATTCTTGCTGATTCGTTAGTAGAACTTTCATACGGATTTCTTTCGCCTTGTGAATAATTTAATCCAACTTTTACTTTGCTGTCTTCGTCAGAAAACATATCATCAAACAAGCCCCCTAGTCGCTCAAATAAACTGCCATAAGCTGCTGTACCTGCATTGTCTGGGCTGATAAAATTACCTGTTGCTAGCAATGCCATCGCTTGGGTTTCACGCAAATCTTTATCGGATAGGGTGTATTCTATTTCAGATTTAATAGACGAACTTACATTCGGAAAATCGATTAAGAAGTCAATGTTTGGATTACTCAAATTCTCTGTTAAAACTACCGATACATTGGTATCTATTTTTCGGTTAATTACCGAACTTTCTACAATTACCCCCGGATTGGCTTGTGTAGAATATATCGCTTCTAAATCGAGTAACGCATTCATCGGGTCGCCATCCCATCTGATGGTTCCGCCTTTTTTGACTGATAGTTTTTTGTCAATCAATACATCATATTTAAAATTGTATTCGCCTTCATCAACGGTAAAATCTCCCCACATATTGAATCTCCCCAAGGTATTGATAGCCATTGTAATAAAGCCTGTCCCCTTGCCTTTCATTCCATGTCCTGTTTGCTGGTCTATAATCACTTCGACCTCTGCATCGGGCGTTATGGTCAAATCAAAATCTAACTGAATACCACCAATTTGTGTATTTTGTACTGGTTCAAAAATTCCTTTCTCTCGCTGTTTTTTCTCTTCTTCACTGATAAAATGGATAAAATTATTGTCACCGATACTACCTGTTTCGTCCAACGGAATTTTTATCTTCGTACCCGGATTAGACTTTGCACGCACGGTAATATTCATGGTTTCTGCAGGGCCTTTGAGTGTAGCGCCACCTTCTATAAATGCGGTTCCGTAATAAGGTACTTCTTCTTGCAAACCAAGGTCTAGTACAAATATATTATCAGAATTAATGGTAAGATCTAGTGCCCATTTCTGAAAATTATTATGTGTAATACTCCCGTTGATGACACCTTCTGTTTGGTGTTTGGTATCAATCATTTTTTGTTGGTTGAGGGTAAAGCTTTTTTCAGTCACCTCAAGTGCTGTTTGGTCTTCAAAAACATAATCAACGCCAGTAGAAATAGGACGCATACCTGTTTTACTCAAATACAAAGTGCCATCAACTTTTGGTTTTTTATGGCTACCTCCAACTTGTAAAACACCACTTGCATTCCCTCTGATATCCGAAAAAATGGTTTGTAAAAACGGTGCGATAATAGCCAAATCAAACTCGTCAAAACCTACTTTGGCATCTAATCGACTATTGCCGTCACGAAGTTTTAGATTTCCATCAATATAGAAAAGTTCTTTGTCTTCGTTTATCATCGTCGATTGCACATCAAAACTTTCCAGCTTGTTATCACCTTGAATAGCTAAATTGAATTCGCCCAAATCTACTTCATTGATTGCTAAATCATTGATGACAATATCCGTATTAGGATCAAAAACACCATTGTCTTGAAAAAATTTTGCCTGACCGTTGATTAAACCCGCAAAAGAAAGGTTCTCAATCGTTGGTGTAATCTTGTTCAAATCTACTTGGTCAAAGGTCAATAAAAAATCTTTGTAATCTTTGCCTCGCATATCTCCGTCAAAAACTACGGTTTGCCCTTCATGAGACAAAACTAAATTTTGTACTTCAAAATCAGTGATACTTTTGTTGAAAACAATTCTGTTTTCGTCGTTTTCTTCTTCGTTAATGTACCATGTAAATTGTTTAAAATTCACTTCAGATTTATCAAAACCAACAATCGACTGATTATCTTCGTTGATGGTATAATGCAGGTTGAGGTTGTAAAAATCTTCTTTTTCGGGACCGCCAAGAAATTCTGTTCGGGTAAACAAAGTATCATTTTGGGTAACATTGATAAAGTTAAAATCGGTAATATCATATCCCTTCAACTGAATAGAATCCACGGTAATATAAGTGTTAAACAATGGGTTTTGGTTATCTACTTGCAAATCAATCTGGGACAGTCTATTGCCCGAAACATTTACGAACGGTGTATTGAAATTAAGTTTGAAATCGCCTTCATCTGCATTGATTTCGCCCGAAATTTTACTTTCTTCACTGATTTCTACCTGAGGTGCAAACAAATTGACAATCTTATCGTTAATGGTAAAATCAAAGGCCACATATTGATTTTCTTCTAATTTTACAGGTGAATAATTGGTATAAATACTCCCCAAAGCATTCTCTACGATATTTTGCAATTGATTGACTTTGAAGCGCCCTTTGATAAATCCTTCGGCAATATCTTCAGATTTAAAAGCAATCAAGCGCGATTGATCTTCGACAAACTGAGCATTAACTTCAAAATTAGCAAACTCGTAGCTGTCATTAGCATTGGTATAAGTTGCGTTTTTTAACCATGCAACGCCCTCAAAATCATCAATATTAGTTCCTTTAGCATTCACCTGCAATTGCCCGGCAAACTCTCCGATACTATCTTTGACAAAATTGAGTGCTCTGAGGTCTAGATGCGTCACATCGGCCACAAAATTATACTCGTTGGGCTGAGAAGTAAAATCAATTTCGCCATCAAAATCTAACTGAGCATTTGGGTCGCTACTGCTTACAAAGCCTTTATATTTAGGCATTTTTAGACTTCCGTCAACCAAGATATTGTGATAGGTATAATTGTTGTAATCTAAGGCAAAAACCTCTCCGGTTACTACTGTTTGTAATTGTTTGGGGTCAAAACCTTGTCCGTCAACAAACAAATCGATGGTAGCTTTACCTAGCTGTTTTTGACCTGCAATTTGTCCCAAATCAAAATCATCCAAAATTACATTGCCACGATACGTAGCTTTATTTTTTTGGTTGACATTGGCCATTTGAATGCTGGTTTGGGCATAGCCAATCTGCGACATTGCTTGCACATCTGCATTGACCGAAAAATTTGAATAAGTAATATTACCTGATAGGTCTAACCATCCGATTTTGTCTAACTCTGCAGGCAAAGCATTACCCAAAACCGTAGGCATCATAGCTACTGCTCTTTCTCTACTGATAAACAATCTATCGAGGCTTGTCACCACTTTGAGCTTGTCATTGCCTTTGAGTAAATGATTAAATTTGAATTGACCTATGATTTGCGCCCCTGCCTGGTCGCTAAAGATAGTATTTGCCAATACAAAATCGTTGAGCGTACCTTTGGCTACTGTTTGTAAATACAGGGTTTGATTTTTTGCAAAGCCGTCATAAAAATAACGTACATCGTTGGTTGACACTTTACTAGGTTGGATTTCGAACAACAAATCTACCTCTTCGGTGAAATTTTTGAGACCGCCTTCTTCATAAGTCATATCTAGCTGACCTTTGAGAGCTGTTTCTGGTGTTTTGAGCAAAAGGTTTCGAAACTTCATATAAGTTTTGTCCATCTCAAAGTCAGTCGAAGAACCCGCTAAGGTCAATCCGTCAAAACCTACCAAATCAAGGGTTTTAACTTTTGCACTGATATTTGGTCCTTGGATACGTAAGTCTTCAACCTCGCCGTTTATCGAAGTAAAATTGACAGATTCGGGCTCGTCTTTGTTGTAATCTTTGACACTAAAACGGCCATTAGTTACTTTGATATTGTCTATTTGCATCAAAAAACTCCCATCACCTTCTTTACCATTGTCAAAAACTGCGATAAATTTATCTAAATTGCTGACAGAATCATTTTTATGTGTAGCGATGTGAAAATCTAAATTATTGATACGAGTATCTCCAAAAAACAACTGGCCTGCCACCAATGATTTTACATCCAAAATATTAGTTTGTAAATCGTCCATTTTTACCAAAAGACTGTCTCTATCGTCTTTTACCCATACATCGCCGAGCTTCACATTTCCTTTCAAATCGATAGAAACGGTGCTAATATTGGTATTGATGTCAAATTTTTCGTTGATTTGAGAAGTCGCAAAACGCGCCAACGTAGTCTGTACCGCTGGCAAAGTGATGGCAACAGCGGCAGCTACTATAACGACAAGTAATAGTAGAAACAGATAAATTAGTGTTTTATATATTTTTTTGATAATGCGAATTATGTTTAAATTTGCGAATAATTTCCTTGCATAGCGTACAACAGACAAAAATACATTTTTTGATTGATTTTCAGACAGGATTTAAGACATATTTACAATAACAACATGCCTATTATGACCAAAAAAATCCACATCCTCGCCATAGAAAGCTCTTGTGATGATACCTCAGCGGCAATATTGAGCAACAAAACTGTGCTTTCCAATGTTGTCGCCGGACAAGAAATACATAGTTTATACGGCGGCGTAGTGCCCGAATTGGCCTCTAGAGCACATCAACAAAATATCGTACCGGTAGTCGATGTCGCGCTAAAAAAAGCTAACCTATCGATGCAAGATATCGATGCGGTTGCTTACACACAAGGTCCGGGATTAATGGGCAGCTTGCTTGTTGGTGGTGCATTTGCTAAGTCGGTAGCTGCGGCGTTGAATATTCCGTTGATTGCTGTCAATCATATGCAAGCCCATATTTTGGCACATTTTATTGATGATGCTAGTGACTGCAAACCCAATTTTCCGTTTTTGGCATTAACCATTAGTGGCGGTCATACCCAGATTGTACGTGTAGATAATTATGACAAGATGGAGGTGTTGGGCGAAACCACAGACGATGCTGTTGGCGAAGCTTTTGACAAAACTGCAAAATTACTTGGCTTGCCCTACCCTGGCGGACCTTTGATTGACAAATATGCGCAATCGGGCGAGGCTATTTATCCGTTTACCAAACCAAAGGTAGATGGACTCGATTTTAGCTTTAGTGGATTAAAAACCCAAATCATGTATTTTGTGCAAAAAGAAGTAAAAAAAAATCCGGAGTTTGTGAACGAAAATCTAAATAATATTGCTGCATCTGTACAAAAAATCATCATCGATATTTTGATGGATAAAGTAGAAAAAGCTGTCGAAAAAACCGGTATAAAACAAATAACTATTGGTGGCGGAGTGGCTGCAAACTCTGGTATCCGAAATGCTTTGTTACAAAAACAATCACAAAAAAATTGGAAAGTTTTTATCCCTAAAAGAGAATACACTACCGACAATGCCGCTATGATAGGCATTGTAGGTTATTACAAATATATCAATCAGTCTTTTGACATGCATGAGCCGTTATCAAAAGCTCGATTAACCGTCTAGTTTATGCAATTATTTTACAACGCCGACCTTACAGACCAAAGTGTTTTTCGCTTTGAAAAAAACGAAAGTACACACATCGTCAAAGTTTTACGCAAAAAAATTGGAGACATCTTATACATTACCAATGGATTGGGCGATTTATTCGAAGCCGAAATTATTTTGGATGACCTGAGACATTGCGAGGTAAAAATCATTAAAAAAACACATTTTGAGCCTGCAAAATTTTACACACATATTGCTGTTGCACCTACTAAAATGAATGACCGACTCGAATGGTTTGTCGAAAAAGCTGTAGAAGCTGGTGTGCAAGAAATAACGCCTATTATTTGTGAAAACTCTGAACGAAAAGTGTTGAAAATAGAGCGTATTCAAAAAATTGCAGTGTCTGCCATGAAACAATCTTTGCAGTATTATTTGCCTAAAATCAACCAACCGATTGCTTTTAAAGATTTCATGACACAAGATTTTGAGGATTACAACCGATTAATTGCTCATTGCGAAAAAGATACCAACAAAACACATTTGTATGAAATTGTAAAGCCATGCAGCAAAAACATCGTACTGATTGGGCCCGAAGGTGATTTTTCTTTACACGAAATCGAATGGGCAAAAAATCAAAATTTCACCCCTATATCATTAGGAAACAATAGATTGCGAACAGAAACTGCAGCTTTTGTGGCCGTACACAGCATTGCGTTAAAAAACGAAATTGATGTTTGAAAAACTACTCAGCATCGAAATTCAGCAATTTATTGCGCAAAACCTCAACAGTAATGTTGCGCAACTGGCATTGAAGCCCAATCCGTTCCCAGAGGTAGATTGGTCATTGATATTGCAACAAATACAAGCCAGACAAAAAAGCGAAAAAAAACTCCCTACTTGGTTTGCGACTCCCAATGTTTTGTATCCCACAAAATTATCTATAGAACAATGCTCGTCAGAAATATTGGCCAAACACAAAAGTAAAGCCATCAGTGGCAAAAAAATTATTGACCTTACAGGTGGATTTGGTGTAGATACTTATTATTTTGCACAAGAATTTGACAAAGTTATTCACGCAGAAATCAATACAGATTTGTGCCAAATTGTCGCTCATAACGCACAACAATTAAGTCTTAAAAACCTTGAAGTGAAACAAGGTGATGGACGAAAAATATTAGCGCAATTGAAACAACAATTTGATTGGATTTATATCGACCCAGCGCGAAGAGATCAACAACAAAAAAAAGTTTTTAGACTAAGTGATTGCACGCCCAATGTTGTAGATTTACTGGATGATTACTTTGCATTTAGTGATAAAATTTTAATCAAAACTGCTCCGCTTTTAGATATTTCGCAAGGTTTAAAAGACTTGTCTTTTGTCGAAAAAATAGAAATTGTTTCGTTACAAAACGAGGTACGTGAATTACTCTGGTACATCAATAAAAATAATATACAAAAACCAACAATTGTAGTAACAGACTATTCTACTAACGACAAACGCACACAATTAACTTTGCCTATCGATGACGATTTGACAACAAAATATAGCGAGCCTTTACAATACTTGTATGAGCCAGTACCTGCCTTGATGAAGAGCGGAAAATTCAATTACATCAGTCGATATTTTGACGTAGAAAAGCTAGATCAAAACGCACATTTATACACTAGTACAACTCTCAAAGAGTTCTGGGGCAGACGTTTCAAAGTTTTAGAAACATTGCCATTCTCCAAAAAAACAATAAAAAATTGGACAAATCAAAAAGCGAATATCAGTTGTCGAAATTTTCCGATGAAACCAGAAGAAATCAAGAAAAAATTTAAAATCAAAGATGGTGGCGACCAATATTTGTTCTTTTCTACTACCGATAACGGCAATGAAAAGCTAATTGTTGTTACAGAAAAAATCGTTTAGAAAAATCCGATAATATAATAAACCCCCATTGCAATCAGTGCAGATACTGGGATGGTTAATATCCATGCCCACAGCAGACTGATGGTAACGCCCCACCTCACAGCAGAAACCCTTTTGGTGATTCCCACACCGATAATTGAGCCCGAACTAGTGTGTGTGGTTGATACCGGCACGCCAAGATGCTCGGTCAGATAAAGCGAAATTGCTCCGGCTGTCTCAGCGGCAACTCCTTCGAGCGGTGTAACTTTGGTGATTTTTGACCCCATGGTTTTTACAATTTTCCATCCGCCACTCATGGTCCCTAAGGCTATAAAGAAAAATGATGCCAGCGGCACCCACCACCAATGTTCGACAAAAACCTTGAAAGTATCTACATTATCTGCCAAATATGCAGGATCTTTATCTACATTTACATGGTAAAAAATAACTGCTGCACCGATAATACCCATCACTTTTTGCGCATCGTTACCACCATGTCCTAAACTAAACAAAGCTGATGATACCAACTGTAATTTTTTGAACCATTTATCAGCTTTATGAGGGTTAGATTTACGACAAATCCAAAGAATGGCGACGGTAATAAAATATGCCAAAAACATCCCTAACAAAGGGGCTGCAAAAATAAACAAGAAAATCGGGAGCACTTTTGCGTACACAATCACATCTTCTCCACTTACCGAAAAACCACCAGCGTGAGCGATTGCCGCACCTATAAATCCGCCGATTAAAGTATGAGACGACGACGACGGGATACCTAATTTCCAGGTGAATAAATTCCAGATAATAGCCGCAATTAATCCAGCCAAAATAACTTCGAGGTTGATAAAATCTACGTTTACAGATTTGGCAATCGTGTTACCAATTTTAAATTCGCCAATCACATAAAGCGAGATAAAGTAGGCTGCAAAATTGAACAACGCCGCCCACAAAACTGCCATAAACGGAGACAAGACACGTGTTGTCACAATGGTTGCGATAGAGTTGGCCGCATCGTGAAAACCATTAATATAATCAAACGCCAAAGCCAACACTATGATGACAATCAACAAAACCCCTTGCGAGTGATTTAGCATTTCTAGGAAAGAGTCCATACAATTGATTAAGAATATTTTACAGTTACCGTCTCGAGAGCGTTGGCTACTTTTCGACAACTATCTGTAGCCGATTCTAAAGCCGTCATCACCTCTTTGTATCGGATGATGTCTATAACGTTTGTTTCGTTTTCAAAAATATCTGCTACCGCACGGTCAAAAACTTTGTCTGCTTTTCGCTCAAGACGATAAATCACTTTGCATGATTCTGTAATTTTGGGTAAATTTTTATTGTCACGCAACGCCATCAAAGCATCGTGTACCTCGGTACAAGCTTCTAAATTTGCTTCGGTCAATTTTCGCAATGGCTTGGTTACTTTGTCGATGTGGTACAGCCTGATTCTGCTTGCAGCGTCACTCAAATGGTCAGCGACCTCATCTACTGATGTAATAATAGCGTGAATATCTTCGCGATCAAATGGGGTAATAAAACTTTTCCCAAGTTCTACTCTTGTTGTTTGGGCAATACTTTCAATCTCCGATTTAAGTTTTTCGACTTCTTTTAGCAGCTCCTCTCTATCTGGCGTGTTTACCGCCTCGTGCAAAGTCTCAGACAATAGTTTGAGCTTGGTCGCGGCTTGTTCAAACAATGGATAAAAAACCTTATCCTTCGGAACCAAGTATTGGAAAATATTATTTAGTGAAGACATCTTTTAAATTTTCGACAAATGTAATCATGAATAAGGCACGAAATATCTTACCATTGTTACCAAAACATTACCTTAATATTATCTTATTGTTAATAAATTAAAAACGTTTTGCTTAATTGAAGTAAACGAAAGTCTGTATATTTGCGGAAAACACATCTGAGCGTATCATGAATTACCTTTCTGTTGAGCATATTTCAAAATCATATGGCGACCGTTCGCTGTTCGAAAACCTGTCTTTTGGCATCAATAAAGACCAAAAAATTGCTTTTATTGCCAAAAACGGTTCGGGCAAAACCACCATCCTAAACATCATCGCCGGAAAAGATACGCCAGACAGCGGGCAAGTGGTGATGCGAAAAGATATAAAAATAGAATTTTTATCACAAGAACCTGATTTACAGAAAAATTTATCGATAGAAGAGAATATTTTTGCCTCTGATAATGACGTGCTCAAAATCATCGAAAATTATGAAAAAGCACTCGAAAACCCTTCCGACACAGATGCTTATCAAAAAGCTTTTGATGCAATGGACAGACATCAGGCTTGGGATTTTGAAACACAATACAAGCAAATTTTATCCAAACTCAAATTAGACAATCTCAAACAATTGGTAAGCAACTTATCTGGCGGACAAAAAAAACGATTGGCATTGGCGATTGTTTTGCTCAATAAACCAGATTTATTGATTCTCGACGAGCCCACCAACCACCTAGACCTGGAGATGATTGAGTGGCTCGAAGATTATTTTGCCAAAGAAAACATCACTTTGTTTATGGTGACGCACGACCGCTATTTTTTGGAACGTGTTTGTAACGAGATTATTGAATTGGATAACGGAAAAATCTATAGCTACAAAGGTAATTATTCGTATTATTTACAGAAAAAAGAAGAACGAACACAAGCCGAGCAAGCCTCTGTAGAAAAAGCTAAAAATCTGTACGTAAAAGAATTGGACTGGATGCGCAGACAACCCAAGGCACGTACAACCAAATCGAAATCGAGGATTGATGATTTTTTTGTCATCAAAGAGAAAGCCCATGCTCGCAGAAAAGAACATCAGGTAGAGTTAGAAATCAATATGGAGCGATTGGGCAACAAGGTCATTGAGTTACATAATATCTCTAAATCTTTTGAAAACAAAATCATCTTAGACAAATATTCATACAACTTTTTGCCTGGCGAACGCGTGGGTATCATCGGGAAAAACGGCACCGGAAAATCTACTTACCTCAACATTCTGACAGAAAAAGTAGCGCCAGACAATGGTAAAATTGTCGTAGGCGAAACCATCAAAATAGGTTATTACACCCAAACTGGTATTGCTGTAAAAGAAGGACAAAAAGTGATTGATGTAATCAAAGAATTTGGCGAATATATTCCACTAGCCAAAGGACGGATGTTATCGGCAGCGCAGTTGCTCGAACGCTTTTTATTTGACCGAAAAAAGCAATATGATTTTGTTGAAAAACTAAGTGGTGGCGAACTTAAACGACTTTATCTATGTACCGTTTTGATACAAAATCCAAATTTTTTGATTTTGGATGAACCTACCAACGATTTGGATATCGTTACGCTCAATGTACTCGAAAGTTTTTTGTTGGATTATCCTGGTTGCTTGCTCGTAGTATCACACGACAGATATTTTATGGACAAAATTGTAGATCATTTGTTTGTTTTTAGAGGCGAAGGTGTGATTGAAGATTTTCCGGGCAACTATTCTGATTTTAGAACTTACGAAGATTCTGTCGAACCAGTAAAAGAAGATACACCCAAAGAAAAATCGAATTGGAAAGAAAACCAGGTACAAAACGGTCTCACTTATCAAGAGCAGAAAGAATTGCAGAAAATAGAACGCGAACTCAAAGATTTGGAAATTACAAAAAAGAAGATTGAGCAAGAGTTTTCTGACAATTTGGTACAAGCCGATGATATCGAAAAAAAATCCAACGAACTCCAAAGCGTTATCCAAAAAATGGAAAGCAAAGAAGAACGTTGGTTTGAATTATTAGAAAAAGCCGAAGAATAAATTAATCAAAATTTACCACAACTTGTTGACGTAGCAAATCGTCAAAAACTTCTCGTTTTCTGATCAAGAAAGCCTCATCATTGTACACCAAAACCTCTGCTGGACGCAAGCGAGAGTTGTAATTGGATGCCATCGAAAAACAATAAGCGCCTGCATTGTGAAAACACAATATATCGCCTTCTTTGATTTCGTTAATTTTACGATTATTCGCAAAAGTATCGGTCTCACAAATATAGCCAACCACAGAGTAAAAACGCTCTTTACCATCGCTATTAGAAATATTGGTAATATGATGATATGCCTGATAAAGCATCGGACGAATGAGATGATTAAAGCCCGAATCTATACCTGCAAAAACGGTAGAAGTGGTTTGTTTAACGACGTTAACTTTTGCCAAGAAAACACCTGCCTCTGACACCAAAAACTTACCTGGTTCAAAAATCAAAGTCAATTCTTTGCCATATTCTTCACAAAATTGATTGAACCTAACGGTTAATTTTTCGCCCAACTCTTCTATATCGGTTTCTAAATCACCAGATTTGTACGGCACTTTGAATCCGCTGCCAAAATCAATAAAAGACAAATCATCAAACTGTTTGGCGGTATTAAACAAAATTTCGGCTGCATACAAAAACACTTCAATGTCCAAAATATCAGACCCCGTGTGCATATGAATACCGTTTACCTTCATTTTTGTATTTTCTATAATTCGAAGAATATGAGGCATTTGATGAATAGAAATCCCGAATTTACTGTCGATATGCCCGACAGAAATATTAGCATTACCACCCGCCATCACATGCGGATTGATACGAATACAAACCGGAATTTGAGGATGAATAGTACCAAATTGTTCCAACACAGAAAGGTTATCTATATTGATATGCACGCCCAAATCTACCGCTTTTTCTATCTCTGCCAACGATACACCGTTGGGCGTAAACATGATATCGTTTGGAGAAAAACCTGCCTCCAAACCTAGCAAAACTTCTTGAATAGACACAGTGTCTAGCCCGCTTCCCTTCT
>JBFHGP010000035.1:0-19008 GCA_041583035.1 Flavobacterium sp. | reverse complement strand
CGATCGCTTGTCTGATCGTCGTGCAAAATCTACCCGTCAATGGTTGATAGACCAAGGTATCTCGCCTTCGCGTCTTACCGCAAAAGGTTATGGAGAGCGTCAGTTGATTAACCGTTGTGCCGATGGCGTACAATGTACCGATGAAGAACATCAAGCCAATAGACGCTCAGAGTTTATTGTTATCGATTTATAAAAAAATGATTTATTATAAAAAGGAGCGCTTAGTCGCTCCTTTTTTTATGGCTAGATGGGCAGAGAAAATTAAAACAAAATCGAAAACTTTTTTCAACTACAAAGATTATTTTATCTTTGTTCGTAAAGACCGTAGCCGTATATGTGTGCAAAAGCAAAATCCAAAAAAACAGAGCCAAAGGAAACTCCTTTGATGAAACAATACAATCAAATAAAAAATAAGTATCCTGATGCTTGCTTGTTGTTTCGCGTAGGTGATTTTTACGAAACTTTTGGTGACGACGCTGTACGTACGGCCAATATTTTGGACATTACCCTAACCAAGAGAGGCGCCGGAAGTTCAGGAGAGACCGCTTTGGCGGGTTTTCCACACCATGCGCTCAATGTATATTTGCCCAAACTGGTCAAGGCGGGGTTGCGTGTAGCGATTTGTGACCAGTTAGAAGATCCTAAAAAAACCAAAACAATTGTAAAACGTGGCGTAACCGAACTCGTGACGCCAGGTGTTGCACTCAATGATGAGGTGTTGCAATCCAAGAGCAACAATTTTTTGTCGGCCTTGCATTTTGGCAAACAACAAATAGGTGTTTCATTTTTGGACGTGTCAACAGGCGAATTTTTATTGGCGCAAGGTGATGAAGAGTACATCGATAAACTGTTGCAAAATTTTAATCCGAGCGAAATTCTAGTTCAAAAAAACCACAAAAAACAATTTTTAGCTTCTTTCAAAAGTGATTTTAATCTTTTTTTGCTCGACGATTGGATTTTTAAACAAGACTTTGCCTATGATAACCTTACCCAACATTTTGCAACCAAGTCGCTCAAAGGTTTTGGTGTAGAAGATGTAACCGAAGGAGTGATTGCCGCTGGCGCCGTTTTGCATTATTTGTCAGAAACTCAACATAGTCAGATCAAGCATATTTCTAATCTACAACGTATCGCCGAAGATGCTTATGTGTGGATGGATCGTTTTACGGTGCGCAATCTAGAGTTGTACAACAGCCCGCACCACAATGCCATCACTTTGCTCGATGTTATCGACAGTACATTGTCGCCGATGGGCGGGCGATTGCTCAAGCGTTGGTTGGCCTTACCTCTCAAAGATGTTGAACAAATTAGACAACGTCAGGATATTGTAGCGTATTTTTTGGACAATCAAGCGTTGTTGTCCAAAATACAATATCAAATCAAACAAATATCAGATTTAGAACGATTGATATCAAAATTAGCAACAGGCAAAATCAATCCGAGAGAGTTTATTCACCTCAAAGATTCGTTAAATGCGATTATTCCAATCAAAAATTTGGCTTTATCAGCACAAAACGAAGCTTTAAAGTCGTTGGGTGACCGTTTACATGCTTGCGAATTACTGCGTGAAAAAATAGCTACAACCATCCAGCCAGATGCACCAGTGTCTGTACAAAAAGGGAATGCCATTGCAACGGGTGTGCATGAAGAGCTGGACGAGCTTCGCAAAATTTCTAGTGAAGGCAAAGGTTTTTTGGATGATTTGGTTCAGCGCGAGTCAGAAAAAACAGGTATTCCGTCTTTAAAAATAGCTTTCAATAATGTGTTTGGCTATTATATCGAGGTGCGAAATACGCATAAAGACAAAGTGCCAGAAGAATGGGTGCGCAAACAAACCTTGGTGAGTGCAGAGCGCTATATCACAGACGAACTCAAAACTTATGAGTCAAAAATATTGGGTGCTGAAGAACGTATTTTACAGATAGAACAAGAGGTCTACGAAAAGTTTTTGATGTGGACGGCACAGTATATTCAACCGGTGCAACTCAATGCAAGTATAGTTGCTCAGTTAGATGTTTTGCAGTCTTTTGCACAAATTGCTATCGACAATCATTATATAAAACCTGAGTTCAAAGACGATTTTGTACTCGATATCAAAGATGGCCGACACCCAGTGATAGAAAAACAATTGGCGGCCGACACACCGTTTATCACCAACGATGTGTATTTGGATAACGAAAGTCAACAAATTATCATGATTACAGGGCCAAATATGTCTGGTAAATCAGCCATTTTGCGTCAAACTGCATTGATAGTTTTGATGGCTCAGATGGGCTCATTTGTACCTGCCAAAAGTGTAAGGATGGGTGTGGTAGACAAGATTTTTACCCGCGTTGGCGCCTCAGACAATATCTCAATGGGCGAATCTACTTTTATGGTCGAGATGAACGAAACAGCGTCTATTCTCAACAATTTATCTGGTCGTAGTTTGGTGCTTTTAGACGAGATAGGTCGAGGTACTTCTACTTATGACGGTATCTCTATCGCTTGGGCCATTGCAGAATATTTACACGAACATCCGTCTAGACCCAAAACACTTTTTGCGACGCATTATCACGAACTCAACGAAATGCAAGCACGTTTTGACCGTATCAAAAATTTTAATGTGTCGGTCAAAGAGTTGAAAGACAATGTTTTATTTCTTCGAAAATTAGTACCAGGAGGTAGCGCGCATAGTTTTGGTATTCATGTAGCCAAAATGGCAGGAATGCCACAGCTGGTCGTGCGTAAGGCACAGAAAATTTTACAGAGTTTAGAGAAAAATAATGACGGAGCGTCTACTTCAACAGCAGTGCCTAAAGATGATGTACAACTAAGTTTTTTTACACTAGACGATCCTTTGATGGACGAGATTAAAGAAGAGGTGTTGGCGTTGGATATCAATACACTCACGCCAGTAGAAGCTTTGATGAAGTTGAACGAAATCAGAAGAAAGTTGTCGTAAAAAAAGAAGTTCCTCACGCTGTTAAAAAGTTAAAATAAAACAAATCCTTAACTTCAAAGTACTCAAATCGAGTAATTTTGTAAAAAAAACTTATGAACATAATTGTTTTGTTGGTTGGTTTAGCGCTCGTAGAGTGGTATGCTTACGTGTTTGTCAAAAATTTGTTACGCAACAAAAAAGCTGTATTGGCTTACTTGATAATCAATTTTTTATTCATCGTTTTTGCGGCTTATTTTTTCTTAACTTTTGACAGAAGTACAGGGCAAACTCATTTTTCTATGCGGATGATGGGCATAATGATGTTTGTCTTTTTTCCGAAAGTATTGATTACTTTGATTTTTCTCACACAAGATATTTTTAGAATTATTATACAAGGTATAAAAAAAATAGCCCGGCCACAACAAAAGGCAAGCATACCAAGTCGCCGAAAATTTATTACCCAAGCTGCTTTAGGAATAGCCGCCATCCCGTTTTTTTCTATACTGTACGGTATGGTCAAAGGGAGGTACAATTTTCACGTCATCAAGCAGCCTGTCTATTTTGATGATTTGCCAGACGCTTTTGACGGATTCAAAATTTTGCAAATATCAGACTTGCACTGTGGGAGTTTTGACGATCGCGAAAAAATTGCCTACGGTATTGATTTGATCAACGAGCAAGATTATGATTTGTTTGTTTTTACAGGCGATTTGGTCAACAGTTTGGCCAATGAAGTGGAGCCGTGGACGGATGAGTTTAAGCGTATAAAAAACCCAAAATATGGTAAATATTCTATCTTAGGTAACCATGATTATGGCGAATATGTAAAGTTTGCTAACGAAGCAGAAAAAGAAAAAAACTTTACCGAAATTAAAAATCAACACCAAAAAATCAACTTCAATCTTTTGCTCAATCAGCATGTTCGTATCCAAAAAGATGAAGCAGAGATTGCCTTGGTCGGGGTAGAAAACTGGGGGTTAAATTTCAAAAAAGCAGGCGATTTGCAAAAGGCATCTCAAGGATTGTCTGCCAATGATTTTAAAGTCTTGCTCAGTCACGATCCTTCGCATTGGGATGCTGAGGTCAATCAGCACAGCAGTAAATATCACCTGACATTATCGGGGCATACTCATGGTATGCAGTTTGGGATAGAAATTCCGAATTATATCAAATGGAGTCCTATCCAATATTTGTACAAACAATGGGCAGGATTGTACGAAAAAGGTCAGCGATATATTTATGTAAACAGAGGTTTTGGTTACCATGCATACGCCGGCAGAGTAGGGATTATGCCTGAAATCACTGTCCTAGAATTGAAAAAAAATAAAAAAACGGCGTAGATAAAACAAAATAATTTACATTTGTATAAGACAAAAAATCATTCTATGTCAAAATTTGGAGAAATTATCAGTGGCGATGTCCCAGTTATGCTTTTCTTTACCTCTGAAAATATTCCGACAGACGATGATGTCAAGATGGAAGAGAATATTCATGAATTGGCAACAGAATCTAAGGGTAAACTCAGTATTGTAAAGATAAATGTAGACAAAAACGATACCTTGATTGAGGCACTCAGGGTGCGTACAACACCAACGTTGATGTTATACAAAGACAGCTCGATGGTGTGGCGGCAGAGTGGTGTGACAGACATCAACTCATTGCGTATTATTGCCAAAGCTTTTTATTAAAAGAGAAATTATTGAGAAATAAAAAAAGTCAGTTGTTACTGTAACAACTGACTTTTTTGCTTGTATACAGGCGATTGGCTATTCAATCGTTTCTGGCATATTAGTATTGATTGGTATATTAAGCATTTTGCCTTCGTGAAAACGAATGGTTGCATTCAATAAAACACCGCCTTGGTCTTCAGTAGCTTCCATGTCAAAAGCAAAATTTCCGCTGATGCTGCCTGGTGCTTGTTCTTCAGCAGGACTAAGATATACGTACCCATCAAATGTTGGTTCGGTCAAAAATGTCAAGGTGTCGGCTTCTTCACCATAACTGACAAATTTTGCCGAAAAATTATTGTTTGCAAGCTCATATCGAGTGCCAAATGTATAACTAGGGATACTGATTTCTATCATTCCCATCTCATGTTCTCCAATAACCAAAAGATTACCGTTTTCTACATAAGCCTCGTGCTTGTCAAAACGCACATGATTATAGTTAATATCAGCCTGAAGAGAGGTTTCGTTAAAAACCACTTCGTCTTCACAAGACATAAATCCAACGGCCAATCCGAGAAGTAATATTGCTTTTTTCATTATGAAAATTATTATCTGATTGGTACAAAAATAAAATAAATTATTAATAAAGCATTAATTACAAACAGATTATTTCAAAATTCTGTAAATTTTTGCCTGATAATAGCTGTTAAAACCTATTGTAAATACTGACAGGCTGACAGCTAAACTGACAAAAATTGAATTGGCATAATTTGTGACTAAATATGTATCAAAATCGTTTAACATTAAAACAGTTATAAAATTATGGGACTAAACATCAAACCATTGGCAGACCGTGTGATTATTGAGCCGGCTGCTGCTGAAACACAAACCGCTTCAGGAATCATTATTCCGGATAACGCTAAAGAAAAGCCACAAAAAGGAATCATCGTTGCTGTCGGAAATGGTAAAAAAGATGAGCCATTGACCGTAAAAGCAGGTGATACTGTTTTGTATGGTAAGTATGCAGGTACCGAGCTAAAATTTGAAGGAAAAGACTACCTGATCATGCGCGAAGATGATATTTTAGCAATTATATAAGTTCGAAGTCTAAACCTCTAAGTTTTTGGAAAACAACTTTAAACCAAACATTAAATAATTAAACAAAAAAGATAAAAAATGGCAAAAGATATAAAATTTGACATCGAAGCACGTGATGGACTAAAACGTGGTGTTGACGCATTGGCCAACGCAGTAAAAGTAACCTTAGGGCCAAAAGGTCGTAATGTAATTATCTCTAAATCTTTCGGAGCACCACACGTGACCAAAGACGGAGTGTCTGTGGCCAAAGAAGTAGAGCTAGAAGATACACTCGAAAACATGGGTGCACAAATGGTGAAAGAAGTAGCGTCAAAAACCAACGATTTGGCTGGTGATGGTACAACAACTGCTACAGTTTTGGCACAGGCTATCGTAAAAGAAGGTTTGAAAAACGTTGCCGCTGGTGCCAACCCAATGGATCTAAAACGCGGAATTGACAAAGCGGTTGACGCTATCGTGAGCGATTTGGCTAATCAAACACAAGAAGTAGGGTCAACTACAGACAAAATCAAACAAGTAGCATCTATCTCTGCTAATAATGACGAAGTTATCGGTGAATTAATCGCTGAGGCTTTTGGTAAAGTAGGTAAAGAAGGTGTAATCACTGTCGAAGAAGCAAAAGGTACCGATACTTATGTAGATGTAGTAGAAGGGATGCAGTTTGACAGAGGATATTTGTCACCGTATTTTGTGACTAATCCAGAAAAAATGGAAACAGAATTCGAGACACCATACATTTTGTTGTACGACAAAAAAATATCTTCATTAAAAGAATTGTTGCCAGTATTAGAGCCAGTGGCACAATCGGGCAAACCTTTGTTGATTATTGCCGAAGATGTTGACGGCGAGGCTTTATCTACCTTGGTTGTGAACAAATTGCGCGGTGCGTTAAAAATTGCTGCTGTAAAAGCACCCGGTTTTGGCGACAGAAGAAAAGCAATGCTCGAAGATATCGCAGTGCTTACCGGAGGGACTGTAATTGCAGAAGAAAGTGGTTATACGCTCGAAAACGCAACACTAGAGATGTTGGGTACAGCAGAGAGAGTGTCTGTTGATAAAGACAATACTACAATTGTTAACGGAGCTGGTAACGCTGATATGATCAAAAATAGAGTGAATCAAATCAAAGCACAAATAGAAGCAACTACGTCTGACTATGACCGCGAAAAACTACAAGAGCGTTTGGCAAAATTGGCTGGCGGTGTAGCTGTATTGTATGTTGGTGCTGCGTCTGAAGTAGAGATGAAAGAGAAAAAAGACCGTGTAGATGATGCACTTCACGCTACTCGTGCAGCAGTAGAAGAAGGTATTGTTGCCGGTGGTGGTGTAGCTTTGTTGAGAGCCAAAAAAGTGCTCGATACGGTTGAAGCCATCAACGCTGACGAAAAAACAGGTGTACAAATCGTTGCACGTGCTATCGAAGCGCCATTGCGTACCATCGTAGAAAACGCAGGGCTCGAAGGTTCTGTGATCGTGGCAAAAGTAGCCGAAGGCGAAGGTAATTTTGGTTACAACGCCAAAACAGACGAATATGTAGATTTACTTGCTGCCGGAATCATCGATCCGAAAAAAGTAACGCGTGTCGCACTCGAAAACGCCGCTTCTGTATCAGGAATGATTTTGACTACCGAATGTGCTTTGGTAGACATTAAAGAAGAAGGCGCTGCCGGAGCTATGCCTCCGATGGGTGGCGGGATGCCAGGAATGATGTAATCAATCATCTTTTTAATAATGTAAAGGCCGTTTCTGTCATAGAGACGGCTTTTTGTTTTAAAATAAAATTTTGTGCAATTCATGTTTTTTTGATAAATTCATCATCAAAAAGCTATGGATGAATCGTCAGAAAAAAAAATATCAATCAAACAGTGGGCAGATGATGACAAGCCCCGCGAAAAAATGATGCTCAAAGGGCAAGCTGCCTTGTCTGATGCCGAGTTATTGGCCATTTTGATAGGTTCGGGTACACGAGACGAGTCGGCAGTAGATTTATGCAAACGCATTCTCCAAGCGGTAAATCACAATCTCAACCAATTGAGCAAGTTGTCGTTGTCAAAACTCAAACAATTCAAAGGTATCGGCGACGCCAAAGCAATCACGATTATGGCTGCGATGGAGTTGGGTCGACGCCGCAAAGCAGAAAACGTAAAACCAGTAAAAATACAATCGAGCCGAGATGTGTACGAATATATGGCGCCCAATATTGAAGATCTACCACACGAAGAGTTTTGGATTGTTTTTTTCAACAATAGCAACAAAATTATCAAATCGGTGCAACTCAGCAAAGGCGGTCTCACGGCTACGGTTGTCGATGTCAGGATGCTTTTTCATACAGCGCTCGACTGTTTGTCGACTGCGGTGATTTTGGTACACAACCATCCGTCAGGCAATCTCAACCCGAGTGGAGAAGACAAAAATATCACCCAAAAAATAAAAGAGGCAGGCAAAGTTTTGGATATTCGCTTGCTCGACCACCTAATTATCAGCCAAAATGGTTACTTTAGCTTTGCCGACGAAGGCATTTTATAATTTCAACAAATGAATAAACACGCAATTACCGATATATTTTTTGACCTCGACCATACTTTGTATGATTTCGAAACCAATGCCAAAACCACTTTTGAAGAAGCTTTTGAGGCTTATGCTGTGCCTGCACAAAAAGATTTTATGACTGTTTTTACACCCATCAACGACCGATATTGGCAACAACTCACACATGGTAAAGTTGATCGCGAAACTTTGCGGTATGGGCGTCTCAAAGATTCGTTTGATGTTTTGGGGGTAACGGTTGACGATGATACAATCTGGGCAATATCTAATTATTTTATGGATAATCTTTGCCAAAAAGAAGCGCTTTTTGCAGGTGCATTTGAGGTCTTGGATTATTTGCAACCAAAGTATAATTTGCATTTGATTACCAACGGGCCAGAAAAAATACAACACCAAAAATTAGAAGTGACTCGGCTGAAACCTTATTTCAAAACCATGACTACTTCAGAAAAAGCGGGAGTGAAAAAACCATATCCACAAATTTTTGAATATGCGTTGAATAGTGCACAAACTCAGCCACAACAAAGCCTAATGATAGGTGATAACCTCGAAGCAGACGTAGAAGGAGCGATAAATGCAGGAATGCAAGCGGTGTTTTTTAACGAGAAAAATATAGCTAATCCAAATAAATTTGTCGAAATTAGCCAACTCATTCAACTAAAAAATATATTATGACCAAAGCAATTTTTACCGTATTTGCCTTTTTGTTTTCTATGAGTTTTTTCGGACAAAACATTGCCGATGCAAAATACATTCAAGTCAACAAACAATATGATTTTCAGGACGAAATCAATGAATATAGATTGAATTCTACCCTCAAAAGTCGTTTCGAAAAAAGAGGGTATCAGGTATATTTTGTTGAAGATGGCGTGCCGCAAGAGGTCAAAGAAGACCCGTGCAAAGCGTTGATTTGCGAATTGAATAATCAAAAATCATGGTTGTCAACCATACTCGAAATTCAATTGACAGACTGCAAAGGCAACGTCGTAGCAAAAGCTGAAGGAAAAAGCCGGTTGAAAAAACACAAAAAGTCTTATCCAGAAGCTATCGACCAAGCTTTTAAATTGGCCAACTTTCCGGTGAGGTAAATTTATTCGTACAATTCTCCACGATGCGGTTTTAGCTGGTCGCGCACAGCAATCATTTGCGGTCGTGTAACCACGGCAAACGCAATGGCATGATGCTCGTTGATGGGTTCAAAACCAGTGATGTCGATGGCTAATTTTTCTATCGAGATAAATTCTTTCAAATGAATTTCGTGATGTTTGGCTGTTTTTAAAGCATCAGGCCCACGAAAATCCCAAATAAGTTTGATTTGTTCTGACATGTTGTTTTTTTGGCAAATTTACGGATAAGCCAGAAAAATTTCTGCATTACCTAAAACAAACTTGTATCTTTGTGATTAAATATTTTGACATGGATTTAAAACTCAACAGACCTATTTGTTTTTTTGATTTAGAAACTACCGGAACAGACATTACCAAAGACAGAGTTGTCGAAATTGCCATTCTGAAAGTTTACCCCAACGGCAACGAAGAAAGCCGCAGGTGGCTGGTTAATCCTACTATTCCGATTCCGCCAGCAACATCCGCCATTCATGGTATTACAGATGATAAAGTGGCGAACGAACCCACTTTTGCTGAGTTGGCTCCGCAGATTTATCAAATCATCAAAGATGCTGATTTGGCCGGATATAATTCTGATCGTTTCGATATTCCGTTATTAGCCGAAGAGATGCTCAGAGCCGGAATCGATTTTGACATGAAAAACAAAGAAACCGTTGATGTACAAACTATTTTTCATAAAAAAGAACAACGCACGTTGTCGGCGGCTTACCGTTTTTATTGTGACAAATCACTAGAAAATGCGCATACTGCCGAGGCCGATACGACGGCTACTTACGAGGTGCTCAAGGCGCAGCTAGACCGTTATCCAGATTTAGAAAACGACATCAAAGCACTCTCAGCTTATACAACACGTAAAAAAACTGCCGATTTTGCAGGATTTATTGCATTGAACAAAAATGACCAAGAGGTGTTTACGTTTGGTAAATACAAAGGTAAACTGGTTGAAGAGGTGCTAGAGCAAGATGCGGGTTATTTTGGCTGGATACAAAACGCTGATTTTCCTTTATACACCAAAAAAGTTTTGACCGGTATCAAGTTGAGAAAACTAAATACTAAACTTTGATTTTTTATATCAAAAACTGTGAGCAATGAAAATAATTTGTGTAGGGCGAAATTATACAGACCATATCAACGAACTCAATAATGAAAAACCAGAAAATCCGGTGTTGTTCATGAAGCCTGATACTGCTTTGTTGAATAAAGAAATGCCTTTTCCGATTCCAGATTTTTCTGACAATGTACAATACGAGGTAGAGTTGGTGGTAAAAATTAACAAGGTAGGCAAACACATTCAGCCCGAATTTGCGCATAAATATTATGACAAAATTGCGCTTGGTATCGATTTTACCGCCAGAGATGTACAGCAACAGCTCAAAGACAAAGGGCTGCCTTGGGAGCGGGCAAAAGCGTTTGACAACTCGGCAGTTGTGAGCGATTTTTTTGCTAAAGAAAAGTATGATTTGACTCAGCTCAATTTTTCACTACACCGCAACCAGCAATTGGTACAATCGGGCAATACCCGAGATATGTTGTGGAAAATAGACGAACTGATTGCTTATATTTCTACTTATTTTACCCTCAAAACTGGCGATTTGATTTATACAGGAACGCCAGCAGGTGTCGGAAAAGTATCGTCCAATGACACACTCGAAGGGTTTATAGAAGACCAACAAGTATTTGCTATAAAAGCTATATGAGAGCAGCGATAGTAACCATCGGAGACGAACTTTTGATTGGGCAAGTGATTGATACAAACAGCGCTTTTATTGGCAAAACGCTCGAAAGCATAGGTTGTGTTGTGGAAGAAAAAAACACTATCGCCGATACTGTCGAGGCGATTGCTGGCACGATGCGTCGTTACCAAAACAAAGTAGATTTGGTGATTTTTACAGGCGGATTAGGGCCTACAAAAGACGATGTGACCAAAAAAACTTTTGCAGATTATTTTGATGACGAGTTGGTGATGAACGATCAAGTGTATGCTCATGTCAAAACCTTGATAGAAGCCTACTATAAACGACCAATTTCTGAGATGAACAAGCAGCAGGCTTTGGTACCGTCAAAAGCGACGATATTGTTTAATGATTTGGGTACAGCGCCAGGTATGTTGATGCAAAAAGAGCAAACAACTTTTGTTTCTTTTCCGGGAGTGCCGTACGAGATGAAATCTTTGGTGACGGATAAATTGGTGCCTTATATAAAAACTCATTTTGACCTCGAAGCTATCGTGCATACCACTGTTTTGACGTATGGCGTGGGCGAAAGCCTTTTGGCAGAAAAAATCGAAGCTTGGGAAGATAGTTTGGCGTTGACGAATATCAAATTGGCCTATTTGCCTCAATTAGGTATGGTAAGGCTGAGGTTGTCCAAAAAAGGAACAGATTTACCGATTATCCAAAACCAAATTAATCAAAAAATAGACGAATTAGCCCAATTGATTCCGGAGTATTTTATTGGCGTCTCAGAAGCATCTTCTTTGTTAGAAGAGGTGATAGGGTTGCTGAAAACAAAAAAAATAACCATTGCTACTGCAGAGAGCTGTACGGGTGGGAGTATCGCTCAACAACTGAGTTCATTCGCAGGAGCATCGGCATATTTCAAAGGCAGTGCGATTACCTATGCCACTCAATCAAAAGTCGATGTTTTGGGTGTGCAAGCCTCTACCATAGCTACCCATAGCGTGGTGAGCGAGCAAGTAGCACAAGAGATGGCTGAAGGTGTGCGAAAGCTGTATAATGCAGATATTGGTCTGTCTACTACAGGCAATGCTGGTCCCGACAAAGGCGATTCTGACCAAGAAGTAGGTACAGTTTGTTTGGCGATAGCTACTGCAAAAGGCACTCAGTCTTATACTTTTGTTTTTCCGCAACCGCGTCACCGTGTAATAGAATCGGCGGTAAAAAAAGCGTGGATGTTGTTGTATCAACAAATAAAAGAAGTGCAAGATAGTTAAGTATCGGTAAAGAAAAGTAGTTTTGTTGGGGTTAAAAAACTAATTTTCATAAAAAACGACAAATAATTTTGTGTAAGAAAAAAATATTTTGTTACTTTGCACCCTCATTTGAAATTTAAACGAATAAAACGTAAAAGATAATGTCTAGAGTTTGTCAAATTACAGGAAAGAAAGCGATGGTTGGCAACAACGTTTCTCATGCGATGAATAAAACCAAAAGAAAGTTTTCGGTTAATTTAATCAAGAAACGTTTTTACATTGCAGAAGAAGGTAGATGGGTAACTTTGAAAGTATCTGCATCTGCATTAAAAACGATCAACAAAAAAGGGCTTGAAGCAACTTTGAAAGATGCTAGAGCTAAAGGATTGATGAAATAATTTTTCATTACATTTAAAAACAATAAACAATGGCCAAGAAAGGAAACAGAATTCAGGTAATTTTGGAATGTACTGAGCACAAAGAGTCAGGGCTTCCAGGGACGTCTCGATACATCACCACCAAAAACAAAAAAAATACTCCAGACAGATTGGAAATCAAGAAATTTAACCCAATCTTGAAGAGAGTAACAGTTCATAAAGAAATTAAATAATTATTAGTCATGGCAAAAAAATCGGTAGCATCATTACAAACAGGGTCAAAACGATTGACTAAAGCGATCAAAATGGTAAAATCACCAAAAACAGGAGCTTATACTTTTGTTGAGTCAGTGATGGCGCCAGAAGCAGTTGACGAATATTTGAGCAAAAAATAATTTTTGCAAATACAATATACAAAGCTATCACCAACCGTGGTAGCTTTTTTTTATGCGTTTTGCTTAAGTTTTTCAAAAAGTTGTTATCTTTATAACTTTATTGTACTCAATTTAATACCGTCAAAATATGAGTTTTTTTAAACGATTGTTTTCATCTGAGAAGAAAGAAACCCTAGACAAGGGTTTAGAAAAATCTAAATCTTCTTTCTTTTCAAAATTAACCAAGGCTGTTGCAGGAAAATCCAAAGTGGATGACGAAGTGCTCGATGACCTTGAAGATGTGTTGATTACCTCTGATGTTGGAGTCAATACAACCTTGAAAATTATAGAAAAAATTGAAGAAAGGGTAGCGCGCGATAAATATACAGGCACTAGCGAACTCAATACGATTTTGCGTGAAGAGATCATGTCTTTGCTGTCTGAAACTAACGCTGGCGAAGCGACCGAATTTGAAGTGCCCAAAGACAAAAAACCATATGTAATTATGGTGGTTGGGGTAAACGGTGTTGGCAAAACTACCACCATTGGCAAGCTGGCTTATCAGTTCAAAAAAGCAGGCAAAAAAGTAGTGCTAGGCGCTGCAGATACTTTTCGTGCCGCCGCCATTGATCAATTGCAAATTTGGGCCGATCGCGTAGATGTACCTATCGTCAAACAAAATATGGGCAGCGATCCAGCTTCTGTTGCTTTTGATACGTTGCAATCGGCAGTCGCGCAAGATGCCGATGTGGTGATTATTGATACCGCAGGGAGATTGCACAATAAGGTAAACTTGATGAATGAGTTGTCTAAAATCAAGCGGGTAATGCAAAAAGTTTCGCCCGATGCACCTCACGATGTTTTGTTGGTTTTGGACGGATCTACTGGGCAAAACGCCTTTGAGCAAGCCAAACAATTTACGGCAGCTACAGAGGTCAGTTCGCTAGCAGTGACCAAGCTCGACGGTACCGCCAAAGGAGGTGTGGTTATCGGTATTTCTGATCAATTCAGGGTGCCGGTCAAGTATATCGGTGTGGGCGAAGGCATCGAAGACCTGCAAGTGTTTAATAAATACGAATTTGTAGATTCATTTTTTAAATAATGACAAAATACTTTTTACTCTTTATCACGACAATTGGCTTGGTGAGTTGTACCCAAAAACCACAAGCAGACGATTTGCAATTCATTAACGGATATTGGGAAATCGCAGAGGTGAATACCGCCGAAAACGAAACCAAACTGTACGAGCAAAACACTACCGTTGATTATATAGAGTTGAAAGACAGCATTGGTTTTCGCCAAAAACTTATGCCGCAATTTGATGGTAAATACCGCACCAATCAAATCAAAGAAAAACTAAAACTTACCAGCCAAGACGGTATTTTTTACCTTCACTGTAGTACCGAATACGCTGATTGGAAAGAAGAAATTATCGCCATAGACTCTACACATCTTACCCTCAAAAATGACCGAGGTATTACGTATAAATACCAACGATTTTCATCGATAAATATAGCGGGGGATGAGTAAAAAAAAATTTAATCCTTACGAACGTATCAAAGAAGAATCGTCGGCAGAGCAAATTATCGGTAAATTGCTCAAAGGCTATCAGTTAGACAAAGGCATAGACGCTGTTGAGGTAAAAAATGCTTGGTTTAACGAGATGGGCAACGGGGTAAAAAGCTACACCCGAGAAGTGCAATTTAGAAAAGACACCCTTTTTGTATCGCTTACTTCTGCGGTATTGCGCGAAGAATTAAGTTACGGTAAAAAACTCATCATCCACAAACTCAACGAGTCGCTAGGTAAAGAGATTATCAAGGATATTGTGTTTAGGTAATTTTTTTCCTTTTGTCAAAATATTAAGTTTTTTTGTATCTTTAGCTAAAATTAAATTAAAAAGATATGAAAAAAAGACTACTAATTTTAGGTGCATTCGCTTTGATGTCTGCAGGTATGTTTGCACAAAGCAGCCTTACAGGCAATCAGGCCAAGGTGTGGCTGAAGCCAAGCAGTAATAATACTTCGCAAGGGTTAAATCAATACACGCCTATCGAGGTAAACAGCAATCAATGGCATAATTTCACCAACGAAAAAGCAAATTTTTACGTGGTTTTTCGCTCATTTGCAACAGAAAAAACCAATCTTGTAGATTATAATTTTGCTTGTTATGATGCCTCGTTGCATACAAGTATCACCGACGCTCGCATACCTTCCAAAGAGCTGATGCAACGCAAAATGCAAACAGGTGCGATTTTCAAACACAGCCTAGATTTGCCGTCGGCATATATCAATCCCAGCGAAAACAAAAGCTATTTTGTTGTGCAAAATGCGCCCGAAAACCAAGTGTATGAGGTAATGTATTTTGACCAATCTTTTGACCATGCCGATCATCAACGGGTGCAAACCTACTTGTCTTTGAAGTACGGAGTTTCGCTATTAGAAAAAAATAATTATGTAAACCAAAACGGACAATCTGTTTGGAATGTTGCGCTAGACGCTCGTTTTAACGAACATATTTTTGGTTTGGCAAGAATCGATCAATTCGGTTTAATGCAAAAACAGTCGGTTAATTCGTTGCAACCAGTATTGACTTTTTCGTCTGCAGATAATTTTGCAAACGAAGAATATTTGATGCTTGGCGACAACGCAGGGCAGTTGACATTTACTGACCAAGACGGAGAGAGAGTGCTCGACAGAAAATATTTGTACCAAAACCAAGGTAGCGACAAACAAGTGAGTTTGGCGTTTGATTATACAGCGATTGACAACTTTGACAAAGACAAAATTTATGCTTTACGCATCAATCACGAATCAACACAAATGAATGTTGAGCAGGCAGATGTTTATTTGGGCAGAATCATCGATAATCAATTGGTTTTTGAAAATGTTTCGTTGCACAATCACGGGTTAATTACATTGACCAATATGGCAAATGCCGCTTCGACTGAGCAACCAGAATGGGCAAATGCGAAAAATATGCAGTTGTATCCAAACCCTGTAAAAGTAGGAGAGAAATTTCATGTCGATTTGCAGTTTAACCAAGCAACCAATGTTGAGGTGTATGTGTATCAAGTCAACGGAAAATTGGTATCACATAAAAGTTTGACTGGTGTAACAGCGCAAACTTTTGAAGACAGCCTTACCGCAGCTGGCAATTACATTGTGATGGTACAAGCGGCTGGAAAGCTCAATACCTTTAAGCTATTGGTGCAATAAAATCAATAGACAACAAAAAGCAGCGCCAATAGTAAGCGCTGTTTTTTTATGCCAAAAATTATTACTAAATTTACTCGTTTTACAGCAAAATAACGAAGCAATTGACGACAGAAGAACAAGTAATATTAGTAAACGAAAACGATGAGCCAATCGGGCAGATGGGCAAAATGCAAGCGCATGAAGAGGCAAGGCTACACCGTGCATTTTCTATATTTATTCTCAATAGGCAAAACCAGTTGATGTTGCAACAAAGAGCAGGGCACAAGTACCATTCGCCTTTGTTGTGGACCAATACTTGTTGTAGTCATCAGCGAGTGGGCGAGACCAATATCGAAGCAGGCAAAAGACGATTGCAAGAAGAAATGGGTTTTGAAACCGAACTCAAAGAGCTTTTTTCGTTTATCTACAAAGCACCTTTTGATAACGGCCTCACCGAGCACGAATATGACCACGTAATGGTGGGCTATTATGACAAATCTCCAAAGATAAACCCAGACGAAGCCGAAGCTTGGAAGTGGGAAAGCCTAGACAATGTTCGGGCAGATATACAACAAAATCCAGCGCAATATACCGCGTGGTTCAAAATAATATTTGACAAATTTTATCATTATTTAGACGCTCAAAAACAATAAGATGGAAGTAACTGTTTGTAGAAAAGCGCATTTTAATGCCGCACATCGACTATACCGCAAAGACTGGTCAGACGAAAAAAATCAGGCAGTTTTTGGCAAATGCAACAACCCTAATTTTCACGGACACAATTATGAGCTTATCGTGGCTGTGACGGGCGAGGTAGATGCAGAGACGGGTTATGTAATCGACATGAAAATATTGAGCGATATTATCGAACAAGAAGTTGAAGAGCCTTTTGATCACAAAAATCTTAACCTCGACGTACCCGAATTTCAACAATTGATTCCGACGGCAGAACATATCGCTTATGTCATCTGGCACAAAATCAAAAAAGCTATCCCTGAGCACTTGCAATTAGAAATAACTTTGTACGAAACTGCCCGAAATTTTGTAAAATATAACGGAATGTAAAAATTGTATCTAATTGAAAGATAAATTCGTAAATTGCACCCTTATTTAATAGAAAGAATTTGGACTCAAAAAACCAAGAAATATCAACATTTGACGCTTACCCGATAAAATTTATCCCTATTTTTAAAGAAAGAATATGGGGTGGAGACAAGCTAAAATCTATAGGGAAAGATATTTTGGAAGATAATATTGGTGAAAGTTGGGAGATATCTGCGGTAAAAGGCGATGTAAGTATTGTCAAAAACGGGTCTTATCAAGGGCAAAAATTTGACGAATTGATGGCAAAATTTGCCGAAGACATCGTAGGAAAAAGCTCTTTGGAAAGATTTGGTAAAGATTTTCCGTTATTGATAAAATTTTTGGACGCCAAAACAGATTTGTCTATACAATTGCACCCAAACGATGCATTGGCCAAGGCCAGACACAACTCTTTTGGCAAAACAGAAATGTGGTACATTATGGACGCAGAGCCAACATCTAGAGTGATTCTCGGATTCAAAAAAGACAGCTCAGCGCAAGAGTATTTACATCATTTAGAAAACAAATCATTGCCGAGTATTTTGCAAGAATATCCAGTCAAAAAAGGCGAAACTTATCTGATAGAAACAGGGACGATACATGCGATTGGTGGCGGAATTTTATTGGCAGAGATACAACAAACCTCAGACATTACCTATCGGGTGTATGACTGGGACAGAACAGACAAGCAAGGCAAGCAACGCGAATTGCACGTAGATATGGCTTTAGACGCTATTGATTATCATCAAAAAGAGCCAAAATTGACTTATCAACCACAAAAAAACACCTCGGTAGAAGTGGTTGCTACGCCTTATTTTGTGACCAATTTTGTGGAGATTGATGACCAATTGACCGTAAATCATCAAGGAGATTCTTTCAGAATTTATATTTGTACCGAAGGCGAATTTACGATTCATTATGCTGGTCAGAGTACGCCAGTATATTTGGGCGAAACCATATTGGTGCCCGCAAAACTAAAGAATTATCAGCTCGAAGGACGAGCAAAATTATTAGAAGTATATATTTAAATTTTATAAAAATGGCAAAAGTAAGACATTTAAAAAGAGACATCAATTTTGTAATTGGTGATTTGATCGACGCAGTATATTTTTGGGAAATCGCCAACGGAGGCAAGCCAACAGCTGAGTCTGACGCGATTATCGACGATGCAATCAACCAATTTGACACCTTGATTACAAGAGTTAACCAAAAAAACGTTGACAACAAAAAAGCACATTTCAAGCAAATAAACAAAGACTTGGAAGAAGTTGCCAACAACTTGGTAGACAAAATTAACGCTTTAGCGTAAGTTTTTTGGGTGTAAATGTTGCAAGAATAAAAAACTGTGTTATATTTGCACCCATATTTTGAAAGCCGATGTAGCTCAGCTGGCTAGAGCAGCTGATTTGTAATCAGCAGGTCGTGGGTTCGAGTCCCTCTATCGGCTCAAAGGTTTTGAAGTTTTTAAGTTGTTGCCTCTGTAGCTCAGCTGGCTAGAGCAGCTGATTTGTAATCAGCAGGTCGTGGGTTCGAGTCCCTCCAGAGGCTCAACAAAAACGCTCCGATTTTTTCGGAGCTTTTTTTTTATGGACTGTGTCTTGTCCTGAAATAGCGATACACAAATTTTATCGTTATGGAAAACTATCAAGGAAGTCGCTATGTAAAGCGCACCCAGAAGGACT
>JBFHGP010000034.1:0-19822 GCA_041583035.1 Flavobacterium sp. | reverse complement strand
GGCAGCAACGCGTTTTTTTACAGAATCTTTTGCCATCATATAATTAACGGTGATACGTTTTCCAACATCACGAGCAAAGTCGATAAACGAAAAATCTTTCATCCAATCGTAGTTATTGACCAATATTGGTGCGTTGGGCGCTGTCGAATCAAAGTCTAAAAATCGTGACAACACACGTTTGATTCCGGCTACATTTTTAGCCAAAATTTCTTCTGTCAACAAATTACGCTCATCAGATTTCCCTGACGGATCACCAATCATCCCTGTCGCTCCACCAACCAAAGCCACAGGCTTGTGACCAAAGTTTTTGAGGTGAACCAATAAAAGAATAGGCACCAAACTACCGATGTGCAAAGAGTCTGAAGTAGGGTCAAAGCCGATGTATGCTGCGGTAGGTTCTTTCAACAATTGTTCTTCTGTACCGTCAATTATATTGTGTACCAAGCCTCTCCAGCTTAGTTCTTCTATCAAATTTTTCATGAATAATAATTTTTATGCAAATATAAATATTTAGATGCTCATACGTAAATGAATGAGCTGAAAAGAAAAAATCTAGTTTTGTAGATTAATTTTGAGATGGTTCGACCACACTGTCTTGGTCAACCAATGATTTCATCAAGTTTTTTTTGGTGTTTTCTATAGGAGATTTTACCCCGCCCAATTCTTCTACTTTGCGCTGATATCGATGCTGAATGGTGTCAAACATATCGGCATAAATTTGTGGCTGATTTTTTAAATAATATCGGTGCTGCTCAGCAAAACTCAAACTATCCAAATTGTATTTTTGCAAAAGCACTTCGGGTGTTTGTACTACGTAAATTGTATCTTTTTGATAAGACGACGACTCGATAGCGCCAATCAAAACCATTTCGTACAACAAATCGGTCATTTGTGATTGCGGTAACAAATTGGCCGGTTTTTTATCTTCACAAGCCGATAACATCACCAAAAAAAAGAAAAACAACACTGTTTTTTTCATGATTAATCTCTGTTAAAAAGTAATCTTTGCCCAAATCTTTGAGTAGTCAACTCACCATTATTCATCGCCAAATGACCATTTACAAAGGTAGAAACTACACTCGCTGACAGCTCTTTACCTTCGATAGGCGACCATCCGCAATGATACAAAACATTGTCTTTTCGCACCGTTTGGGCTTTGTTCAAATCTACCAAAACTACATCTGCCTGATAGCCTTCTCGCAAAAAGCCTCGGTTTTCTATCTCGAACAAAATTGCAGGGTTGTGTGCCATTTTTTCGACTACACGCTCTACAGATATTTTGCCTTCTTTGGCAAAGGTAAGCATCATGGGTAACGAATGTTGTACCATGGGGCCGCCAGAAGGTGCCTGGAGATATTTTTGCGATTTTTCGTTGAGGGTGTGTGGTGCGTGATCTGTTGCGATAACATCGATGCGATCGTCGAGCAAAGCAGTCCAAATCTGTTCTCTGTCTGTTGCTGTTTTTACCGCCGGATTCCATTTGATAAAATTGCCTTTGGCCGCATAATCCTCATCAGAAAAATACAAATGATGCACACAAACCTCAGCAGTTATCTTTTTGTCTTTCAACGGAATATCATTCGAGAACAACGAAGTTTCTTTACCCGTACTGATGTGAAAAACATGTAATTTCGCTCCAGTTTTTTTGGCTAATTCTACCGTTTTTGAAGACGAAATATAGCAAGCTTCTTCGCTGCGAATAATCGGGTGCATGTAGGGCGGAATGTCTTCTCCAAATTTATTTTTTGCCAATTCGAGGTTGCGCTTGATGGTGTCTTCATCTTCACAATGCGTAGCTATCAACAAATTGGTCGAAGAAAAAATGTTTTCTAAAGTTTTTTCGTTATCCACCAACATATTTCCGGTTGACGAACCCAAAAACAACTTGATACCCGCCACGTTGCGCGGATTAGTTTTGAGCACTTCTTCGAGGTTATCATTGGTGCCACCCATGGTAAAAGAATAATTCACAAAAGCGGTTTGGGCAGCAGTTTGATATTTTTGTTCTAAAATTTCTTGTGTAATCGCATTAGGCACAGTATTCGGTTGGTCAATAAACGAAGTCACACCACCCGCCAATGCCGCTCTCGATTCGCTTGCGATATTGCCTTTGTGCGTGAGTCCAGGCTCTCTAAAATGTACTTGATCATCGATAATACCTGGCAAAATATGCAAGCCCGAAGCATCGATTACTTCAGCTTGTGCATCTGTGATATCACGGTCGATTCGTTCTATTTTTTCGCCATTAATCAACAAATCAGCTTGATAACTTTTGCCTTCGTTTACGATGGTGCCGTTTTTTATAAGAAATTTTTTCACTTGTGTATTTTTATGATTGTAATGAGAACTATCTCACTCTAATTCAATCTATTGAACATTTTTTTTATCCTCAAATTCAACACGCCTAGCACTGCCTCTTTGATGATACCACCAGACATTTTGGATTCGCCATAAATTCTATCTGTAAAGATAATAGGTATTTCTGTAATGCGAAAATTTTTGCAATAGGCGCGGTATTTCATTTCGATCTGAAAAGCATATCCGACAAATTTAATTTTGTCTAACGGGATATTTTCTAACACATGTCGTTGATATCCAATAAAACCTGCGGTAGTATCAAAAATTTTCATACCGGTAATCAGTCGCACATAAATTGATGCAAAATATGACAGCAACACTCTGTTTAGTGGCCAATTGACTACATTTACACCTTTTACATATCGCGAACCGATGGCCACATCAGCGCCTTCTAAACAAGTTTGATACAGTCGAGACAAATCTTTTGGGTCGTGAGAAAAATCGGCATCCATCTCAAAAACATAATCGTATCCATTGGTCAATGCCCAACGAAAACCATGTACATAAGCCGTACCCAAACCAGATTTTCCTTGTCTTTTTTCTAGAAAAACTCGCTCAGGATACTTTTCCGACATCTCTTTGACCGCAGTAGCTGTGCCGTCTGGCGAGTTGTCATCCACCACCAAAACATCAAACTGCTCGGGCAATGCTAAAACTGCCTCAATAATTTTTTTGACATTCAGTATCTCGTTGTATGTGGGTATGACAACTATTTTTTTGCGCATCAACTCTATGGTTTAGCTCACAAATGTAAGTTTTTTGTCAGATAATTTTCTTAATATTATTCGAAGAAATTGGATTTTTTAAAAAATATTGGTCTTTTAAATCAAAAAATGTGTGATGAGATAAATCACAAGACCAACAAAACCACCGACCAACGTACCATTTATGCGAATAAATTGTAAATCTTTACCCACTTCTAACTCCAATTTTTCACTGAGCTCTTTGCCGTCCCATTTTGCCACCGTTTTTTCTATAACTGCAGCAACTTCGTGGCTATTTTTCAAGGCTTTTTGATACAAAGTTCGTCGCACCCAAGCATCAATTTTTTGCTGCCAAGTGATGTTATTTTTCAATTGATTGATCCACTTTGGAGATTCACTTTGAAGATAAATATGAATTTTTGAAGATTTATTTTGGAGGCTTTCTAAGGTTTCTGATTTTAGTTTTACCCATGCTTCTTCGAGATATTTGCTGATTTTTTCATCGGTAATAAATTGATTTTTTGTCAATCTGATTTTTTCTTGCCATTGCACATCTGTTTTGATACGCGCTGCCACACTTATTAACTTGTCTTCTATTTCATCACGCAACGGATGTTTTGGATTGTCCTGCACATCTTCGAGCAACGAAACCACTCCTGCTATCAACTGATTGGTCACCGCCTTACCCCCCACCAGCTTGAGCAAAGGTTGCTTTTCCACAACTTTATCATAAATCATCGCACGGTTGTTTTCTACATACAGCTTGGCTTTGGGCAACAACACATCCAACAATTGATGGTGCTCATTGTTTTGAATCATATAATACAATCCGTCAGAAAGCCAAAGGTGTATTGGCAAATCGTCAATCAAATGACTCACCTTTTTTACCGCAGTATCAACCAGAGTTTTATCGTCTAGATTGGCGACCACATAATGTGCTAAACTTGTCATCTGCTCAATCACCAACTGCTGATTATTTATTTCATCAAGCCAATTTACAGCAAACTTAGTCACTTGTATTTTTTCGATATACGGACGAATGGTAGCAGGCGTCAAAAAATTTTCGGTTACAAATTGACCAAGGTTCTCTCCTATAGCATCTTTGCTTTTTTCGATGAGATTGGTGTGCGGAATTTTCACTCCGAATGGGTAGCGAAACAAGGCCGTAACAGCAAACCAATCTGCCAACGCCCCGACCATACCAGCCTCAGCAAAAGCTTTGACATAAAACATCCAATTTTGCGGATGATATTTGGTAAGATAAGCCAGCGAAAAGTAGATAATCGCCATCAGCACAAAAAGCCCAGTAGCGACTATTTTGTGTTTGCGCAGTTGTTTTTGTTTGTCATTCATTCCAAAAATAAGTTTACTTCATCCCGTTCCATTCGGCATAAAATTGTTCGAGAAAAACCTCCATAAACCGATGTCTTTCTTCTGCCATTTCGAGTCCTTTTCGGGTATTCATCAAACTTTTGAGCTGAAGTAATTTTTCATAAAAATGATTGAGGGTTGTGCCTACGTGTTTTTTATAAGCCGCCTTGGTCATGTTATATTTTGGCGGTTGGTCGGGGTTGTAAATCACCCTGTTATGGTAGCCTCCAAAGTGAAAAGCGCGGGCAATACCGATGGCTCCCAAGGCATCTAGCCTATCGGCATCTTGGACAATATCTAGCTCGGGCGAAGAAAATTTTCGTTCAAAATTACCTCCTTTAAACGAAATATTGCGAATAATTTGCACCACGTGGTATTTGACCTCTTCGTCAATATCGATAGACGTCATGAATAAGTAGGCTTTTTCGGGGCCAATTTCTTCATCGCCACCATGAAATTTGCTGTCGGCAATATCGTGCAACAAAGCCCCCAAAATCACCACTTGCTCATTGGCTGGCTGGTCTTGCAAAATTTGCAATGCGTTTTTATACACACGCTCTATATGAAACCAGTCGTGGCCTGCCTCTGCGTTTTTGAGTTCTTTTTTGACAAATTTTATGGTTTTGTTGATATAACTCATGTTGATTATTCTTCGTCAACCAAATCGAAATCAGACAAAAGCTCTCTCGCTTTGGACACATCATCTTGATACACAAATATATGCACCGCCTGATCAGCCGAACCAAAACCGGCGCGTACTGCAGATTGCACATCGTTGCGCTCAATGTACTCGATACCTTGATCTTCAAGAATATTTTTTACGCCCATGGCTAGGATTTCGCTGCCTGAAAATATTTTTTTGTGGTTTTCCATATCTTTATTTGTTTGTATTTATAAAGATACAAAAAGTTTTGACACCCACACCAAAAGTTGAATAGATATCGGTATTCCTTAAAAAAGTTGTTTGAGAATTATGATTTTTTAGGTGTAATTTTTGTAAAAAGTGAAACACCGAGCGCGCCTCCAATGGCCGCAATTATAGGGAAATCTATATCAAATAAAAGAGTAAATAAATACCTCACTAGCAGCATCCCTAGCAACACCACTGCAAACAAAACAAGCCTTTCTTGAATGTTCAAATTTTTATCTGAAAAAATTTTCATGTCACTATTTTTTTCTGGTTACATATTTATACACCCGATAGAGAAAATACAAAAATGCAACGCCTAAAGCAATGTTGATCATTTGCCAAAGCAAAAGACTAAGGCTAAAAGTACCTGTATCCATGATGATTATTTTTTTTTTCAAATATACACATTTTATTAAAAAAACAAACCGCCTCTACTTAGAGGCGGTTTACACTTATTGAGACTATAAAAATTATTTATTGGCTACTGCACTGGCATCTAATGACAAAACAATATAATCAAAAGCAGGGTCATTCAAAAAATGCTCAAAAACCGGACGAAATTGAGTTCTAATATCCCTCTTTCTCATAAGGTTAGAAAAAATAAAAACGACCGTCTTTTTATTCTTGTCAAACGAGATTTCTTTCAGAAAAGAAATATCTTTTATTTTACGATTTACCTGCTCAGTTTTATGCTCGCTATCGATGCTTTCGCACAATGCTAATATTTGCCCCCGACAACTAGGTATATCTAATGTTGAGGCACTATATAACTCATCATTTGTGACAATACCAAAAATTGAAAACAAATGTCCCTCTAAAACCTCATCTACAAAATCTAAAAAATTATCTCCTTCCAAAAAAACTACTTTGGACTGGTCAAAACCTGTTTTTTGAAAAACTTTTTGCGCAAAATAAGTCTCTGGAGTATAATATGCTTGTTGTGCGTAACTTGCACTACCTAGTAGGCAACTCAGCCATAGCAAAATGATTGTGTATTTCATAGTTTTTTTTCAAATATACACATTTTTCTAAAAAAACAAACCGCCTCTAAGTAGAGGCGGTTGTCAATATAGCATTTGGTTATCAACAATTTATTTATTGCTGGTTGCGAAAAACAAGGCTTTCGCCATTAAAAGAGTCCAACAAAATGATGTGGTCAGTTTTTACCTCACCTGATAAAATTTGTTTAGACAACTGATTGAGCACCTCTTTTTGGATCACCCTTTTTACTGGGCGTGCGCCAAAATGCGGGTCGTAGCCTTTGTCTGCCAAATAACCGATGGCTTCTTCTGTAGCATCCATGGTAATGTGCTGTGCAGCCAACATCGCGAATACATTTTGCAACTGAATACGCACAATCTGTTTGATATTGTCTTTGCTTAATGGCGAGAACATCGTGATTTCGTCTATACGGTTGATAAACTCTGGCCGCACCGTTTGTTTCAACATATTGAGCACATCTAGCTTGGTTTGCTCTATTTGCTCTGAAGAAGGATTGTTATCAAAACTTTCTTGGATAATATCGCTTCCCATATTTGAAGTCATGATGATGATGGTGTTTTTAAAATCAGCCAATCGCCCTTTGTTGTCTGTCAAACGTCCTTCGTCAAGCACCTGCAACAAAATATTGAATGTATCAGGATGCGCTTTTTCTATTTCGTCCAGCAAAATTACCGAATATGGTTTGCGTCTGACTGCTTCTGTCAACTGACCACCTTCGTCGTAACCTACATAGCCCGGAGGCGCACCCACCAAACGACTCACGCTGTGGCGTTCGCCGTATTCACTCATATCTATACGCGTCATGGCGTTTTCGTCATCAAAAAGATATTCGGCCAATGCTTTTGCTAGCTCAGTTTTTCCCACACCAGTTGTCCCCAAAAAAAGGAACGAACCAATAGGTTTTTTCGGGTCTTGCAAACCAGCACGGCTACGTCTTACCGCGTCGCTTACCGCTTGTATGGCCTCTTCTTGCCCAACCACCCGTTGATGTAATTCTGCCTCGAGATGCAACAATTTTTCACGTTCAGACTGCAACATTTTGGTCACTGGCACGCCTGTCCATTTAGCCACCACCTCGGCAATATCGTCATAAGTAACCTCTTCTTTAATCAACGAATCGCCTTTTTGTGTTTCAGCCAACTCGTTTTGTAAATTTTGTAGATTTTCTTCGGCCTGTTTCATTTTCCCGTATCTGATTTCGGCCACTTTACCATAATCACCTTCACGCTCTGCCCTATCTGCCTCCAATTTTAGGTTTTCAATATTCGCCTTTTCGTTCTGGATATGGTCCACCACATCTTTTTCTGATTTCCAGCGGGTATAAATTTCGTTGCGTTCTTCTTTCAGATTAGCCAAATCGATATGGAGAATTTTGAGTTTATTCTCATCATTTTCTCTTTTAATCGCCTCGATTTCGATTTCTAATTGCATGATTTTTCTGTCGAGCACATCCAATTCTTCTGGTTTAGAATTGATTTCCATACGCAATTTTGCTGCCGACTCATCAATCAAATCGATGGCTTTGTCAGGCAAAAATCTATTGGTGATATATCTCTGAGACAATTCTACCGCACCAATAATCGCATCATCTTTGATACGAACTTTGTGGTGTGCCTCATATTTTTCTTTGATACCACGCAAAATAGAAATTGCACTTTCGGTGTCAGGTTCATCCACCACTACTTTCTGAAAACGACGCTCTAATGCTTTGTCTTTTTCGAAATATTTTTGGTATTCATCCAAAGTAGTTGCCCCAACAGCTCTGAGTTCGCCACGAGCCAAAGCAGGTTTGAGAATATTGGCCGCATCCATGGCACCTTCGCCACCGCCAGCCCCCACCAGAGTATGGATTTCGTCAATAAACAGAATGATTTGCCCATCAGACGAAGCGACCTCTTTCACGACTGCTTTGAGGCGTTCTTCAAATTCTCCTTTATATTTTGCACCCGCAATCAGTGCACCCATATCTAACGAAAAAAGTTGTTTATCTTTCAGGTTTTCAGGCACATCACCTTGTATGATTCGGTGTGCGATACCCTCAGCAATAGCGGTTTTACCCACGCCAGGCTCACCTACCAAAATAGGGTTGTTTTTGGTGCGTCGAGAGAGAATTTGCAACACCCGACGGATTTCTTCATCTCTACCAATCACAGGGTCGAGCTTGCCCTCGTTGGCCATTTGATTAAAGTTATTCGCATATTTGTTTAAGGAGTTATAAGTATCTTCTGCCGATGCCGAAGTTACACGCTCGCCTTTGCGAACTTCTTGAATGGCGGCCTCCAAATCTTTTTCTTTCACGCCTTGGTCTTTTAGCAATTGAGCCACTTTGCCCCCCGATTTAAAAATTGCCAAAATCAGATGCTCAACCGATACAAACTCATCATTCATTTTTTTTGCCATCGACTGCGCATCGGTCAACATTGTAGCTGCTTGCCTAGACAAACCTATTTGTCCGCCTTCCACTTTTGGCAAACCCTCGATAATTGCATCAAGTGTTTGCGAAAAAACAGTTACGTTTACACCAACTTTTTTGAGTATAAATGGCGTAACATTTTCATCAATTTCGAGCAAGGCTTTAAAAATATGTTCATTTTCGAGCTGTTGTTGCCCAAGACCTTGCACAATCACTTGCGCTTGCTGCAAAGCCTCTTGAGATTTTATAGTAAAATTATTAAAGTTCATTTTGTATATTTTTTAATTACGATTTGATGTAGTCAAAACTTATTCCATTTGATAAAAACTGTCATTTTGTCTTAAATAATGATATAAAAACAACAATTAACGACATTTTGACATATTTCAATTATTTTAAAGCATTTAAAGATAGTTCGATTTTCGGCATTTCTCCTTATATTTGTATACCAAAATTTATGTTGATTGTATGATTACCCTTAATATTATTGGTTCTGGCAACGTTGCCTATCATTTGATTGATGAAATCTTGACGCACGACGAGCTAAAAATCAATCAAGTATATGCGAGAGACTCGAAAAAACTACCAAGCGCGTGGTCAAAAAAACTGACTATTTGCCAAGACATTGGTCAATTAAAACCAGCAGACATCACCCTAATCAGCGTAAGCGATCATGCCATTAATGAGATTTCGATCAACTTACCTTTTGACAATCAATTGGTTGTACACACCTCTGGCACAACTGCCCTGACAGCGCTTTCTGCACGCAATCGACGAGGTGTTTTTTATCCGTTGCAAACATTCTCTAAAGACAAAGCAGTAGATTTTATCAATATTCCGATTTGCCTAGAAGCCGAAAACTCTAATGATTTGGAAACATTGCAAAAACTTGCCCAAGTATTGAGCAAAACGGTACATTTGATAGATTCTGAACAACGAAAAGCCATTCATGTAGCAGCTGTTTTTGTGAATAATTTCACCAATCATTTGTACACCATCGCCGAAGACATTTGTCGAGAACATGCGGTTCCGGACAAAATTTTACAACCATTGCTACAAGAAACCATTGCCAAACTCGAAAAACTCACCCCCAAAGAAGCACAAACCGGCCCTGCGGTACGCTTTGACCAAGAAACAATCGATGCGCATATCAAACTAATAAACAACGAATTAACCAAAGAAATTTATCAAAAATTAACCCAATCTATACAATCTTACCATGGCAGAAAGTTATAAAGAACTCATGAACAATATCGACACATTTATTTTTGATGTGGACGGCGTACTCACCGATGGCAAACTCCATATTTCTAGCGACGGCGAACTATTGCGACAAATGAATGTAAAAGACGGCTATGCGTTAAAGGCTGCAATTGACAACGGTTTTCACGTTTGTATAATATCAGGCGGTAAAAATGACGGCGTCAAAACGAGGTTACAAAACTTGGGTATTGACGAGGTACACCTTGGTGTAGCCGACAAAATAGAGATTTTTGAAAACTACCTCAAAAAACACCAAATAGATGCGCAAAATGTATTGTACATGGGCGATGATATCCCTGATTATTGGGTGATGAAAAAAGTTGGACTGGCTGCTTGCCCACAAGATGCTGTACCTGAAATCAAGTCTATTTGTAGATATATTTCGCATAAAAAAGGCGGTAAAGGTGCAGTGAGAGACGTACTCGAACAAGTAATGAAAGTACAAAATAAGTGGATGAAAACTTACGACGCCACGCTGTAAACAACTATACAAACCACAACCAACAAGCATTCGTTTTACTAAAAAATAAGGCGAATGCTTTTTTATTGTCGATTGGTAAAAAAACACCATCAAAAAAGTTCTTCAAAATGGATTTTTACGCAGTTTAACAAAGTTTATATTAAAAAAATATGTATTTTTACAGTAAAACTTGCTTTTAAACCTATAAAAACCACTTGTTATGAAGATTTTTAAAAACAAACAATGGCAAAGTATTTTGCAAATATTTGTCGCTGTGATGCTACTTAGATTTTTGCTTTTCCGCCATCAAGCTGAAGGATTAATTTTGACCGATTTATATTTTCTAGGCTATTTTTTATCTACGATTATTGTTGCTTTTGCCGGACTGTATCTATACAAAATCGTGAAGCAAGAAGAAAATCCGCATCGACAAATTGTAAAAAACATCGATCGGGCATATTACTTATATTTAGGTTTGAATACCATAGCCGTAGCGATGAGTTTTATGGTATCATCTGCCATCGACAAAACCATGTTTTTTGGCTACACACTTGCATTGGCCGCCATACTATACCTATATATAACCCAATGGCGCAAAGTGCTACTGGTAGATAATATTGTGTTTGCATTTGTGATTACTTTCCCTATATTTTTAGAGATTTTTACCGATTTACCAACTTCGCAAGACTCTGCCAAATTCTTTTTTGCCAATGAAACCATCCTTTGGTTTTCACTTTCGTTAGCTGTTTTTCTTTGGTTGTTGTTTTTTATCCAAACTATTTTGCAAGATTTACAGTTTATGCAATATGATATTCGCCGAGAAAAAAAGACACTAGCCACCCTTCACGGACGTGAAAAAGGCTCAAAAAGAACTACAGTTTTGGCTCTTGCACCGTTAATTATGTTAGTAGTTTTTATACTTTACAACCTTGAGCAGCACGACTACCTCTCATATTATGCTATGGCGGCTATCGGTTTGCCTATGTTGTATTTTTTATACACGCTTTGGAACGCCAAAAGCACCAAAAACTTTAATTTTTCTTCGAATATACTATCTGTAATCATTTGGCTAAGTATTTTTTCTATCGTAATTTTAAGCCTTGATATAAATGGATAGATTTTGATTACCGACAAAAAAATTATATTGGCCTCACAATCTCCTCGACGTCAACAACTGTTAGCTCAGCTTGGCGTCGATTTTGTTAGCGACGTTCGCTCTGTGAATGAGGTTTACCACGACAATTTGCATCGAGAAGAAATCAGTGAATACCTTGCCCAACTCAAGGCTGATGCTTTTACCGATTTGTCTTCTCAACAATTAGTTATCACTGCCGATACTATCGTTTGGCATCAACAAAAAGCTTTGGGCAAACCACAAAACGCCGACGAAGCAAGAGCTATGCTCGAATCATTATCAGGGCAATCGCATGAGGTAATCACGTCTGTTTGCCTGAAAACCAAAGAACAATGTGTTGTTTTTAGCGACATTACTCAAGTATTTTTCAGACCGCTGACTTTGTCAGAAATCAATTATTACATCGACAATTATCAACCCTTTGACAAAGCTGGCGCCTACGGTATTCAGGAATGGATTGGTGCTATCGGTATCGAAAAAATAATAGGTTCGTACACCAATGTCATGGGATTACCGACCGAAAAATTATTCCTAAAATTACAACTAACCCCCAATCAATTAGCCTGATGAAAAAAATATTTTTCGTTACATTATATTTATTTAGCCTCCCTATTTTTGCACAAAAACCACAAACACCGACGCCGTCAGAAATATTTTTTCGGATGGAACAACTCAATGTTTTGGCCAGCGCATTATATGTGGCTGCACATCCTGATGACGAAAACACTCGTTTAATCACTTACCTCACCCATCACGACAAAGCTTACACCAGTTATATTTCGCTCACGCCAGGCAATGGCGGTCAAAACTTGATTAGCGATGAGCTCGGCACTGATTTAGGAATTATCAGAACGCACGAATTATGGAATGCGCGCAAAATAGATGGAGGAAAACAATATTTTTCTACCGCTGATGATTTTGGTTATTCCAAACATCCAAAAGAAGCTTTTGAAAAGTGGAATAAGGCTTCGTTATTGCAACAAATGGTGTATTTGATCAGGACAGAGCAGCCCGATATTGTTATCAACCGCTTTGACCACCGCACCGAGGGCAACACGCACGGTCATCATACCGCGTCGGCTCAATTGTCACGTGAAGCATTTGATTTGGCTCTCGACAAAAATTATACTTTACCCAACAACGAAAAACTACCTACTTGGCAACCAACCCGTTTATTTTTCAACACTTCGTGGTTTTTTTATGGCAGTAAAGAGGCTTTTGCTAAGGCTGATAAATCTAAATATGTAGGCATAAATATAGGCGAATATTATCAACAGTTGGGGAAAAACAATCAAGAAATTGCCTCGCTAAGTCGTAGTCAACACATGTCGCAAGGTTTTGGAGATTTGTCTTCGCGTGGTGAAGAAATGGATTATGTAGAATTGATTGCGGGCAAAAAATTGAACACTGACAATCTATTTGAAGGCATCGACACTAGCTGGAACCGCATCGAAGGTGGGCAAGAAATAAAACCGATAGTAGAACAACTTTTGGCAGATTATGATTTTAGAAACCCTTCAAAATCAATCCAATTATTGACAGAAATTTACCAAAAAATTGATCAATTACCCGAAAGTATCTGGAAAAATCGCAAAAAAAACGAAGTAAAAAACTTGATCAAAGATTGTGCTGGTTTATTTTTGGATGCGACCACCAATCAGCCGTACACTACACCAAATACGCAAGTTGCTGTGAATGTAGAAGTGAGTAACAGAAGTGAACAGCTGGTAAAAATCAAAGCAATAACTTTGAATCAGCAGAAAAAATCTATAGATGTAAATTTGTCTAATCAACAAGTTTTCTTCGAGAGTTTTCCTGTCAATTTTTCTGATGATGATTTGACCAATTTTAAATTTCTAAAAACTTTCAGTGATTTTAAAAATCAGTTTGAATCAAACCAAAAAAACAAAATCACGCTCGAAATCAATAATGTACCATTAGATTTTCCGCTTGACATCCAATACCGTTACAAAGACGAAGTAAAAGGTGAGGTTTACCAGCCTTTTCACGTTGTACCAACGGCTTCTGTGCGTTTCGAGCAACCCATTTACATCAACAATATTCACCAAAAACAAGAAATTAACGTCATCACGAGCAACTATTTGTCTGATAATTTTGACGGAAATCTTATCATTACAGACGACAAAAATTCACCAAAATCTGTGATGAACGAACACAATATTCATTTGGTTGAAGGAGAAATGAATCAGCAAACGAATGTTGGCAACAATTTTACCAATGGAGAATACCAAGCGATTTTGTACCCAAAACAACCGCAAAAAGCAATCACTAGCGAAGTAAAATGGGTTGATTACGACCACATTCCGCTTACTTATTATTTAAAAGATTCCAAAACTACCTTGGTAGATTTTGACAATTCGGGCATCAAAAAACAACGCATCGGCTACATCATGGGAGCCGGAGACGAAATCCCAAAAGTGTTAGAAAACGTTGGTTATCAAGTAGATTTAATCAACCTTGAAACACTCACAGCAGCAGAACTCACAAAATACGAGACCGTTATCGTGGGTATTCGTGCTTTTAACACCGAAGAAGAATTGGCGGTGAAAAATCAATTATTGTTTGATTATGTAGCCAACGGAGGTGTGGTGATTACACAATACCAGACCAATCGCAACCTCAAAACACAAAACATCGCCCCCTATCCTATCGAAATTGGACGTACGCGTGTAACAGACGAAAATGCCAAAGTACGTTTTATCAACCCAAAAATGACGGTGCTTAATCAACCATTTGTAATTTCAGAAAGCAACTTTAAAGGTTGGGTACAAGAACAAGGATTGTATTATGCAGACGAATTTTCGGACGAATTTACCCCCGTTTTTTACGCACAAGACTTTGATGAAAAACCTACCAATGGCGCATTGTTAATTGCCCAACACGGCAAAGGACATTATGTGTACACTGGCTTGAGTTTTTTTAGACAACTGCCGGCGGGTAACATTGGCGCATTAGAATTATTTATTAACCTAATCGAATTGTAACAATGAGCAATTATAAACGTTTTAAATGGAAAAGAACCTACAGCCTTGTTTTGCTGATGAACATCTTTTACATCGCATTTTTTTATTTTTTAATGACTTTTTACGCATAAATCATGGCTACAATTGATTGGATAATTCTCTGCTGTACTTTACTTTTTATCGTTATTTACGGCACGCTAAAAACCAAAGGCAGTAAAAGTGTTGAAGAATACGTACTCGCCAACAAACAAACCGATTGGTGGACCGTAGGTTTGTCTGTAATGGCTACACAGGCCAGCGCAATTACTTTTTTGTCTACCCCGGGACAGGCTTATCACGACGGGATGGGCTTTGTACAGTTTTACTTTGGTTTGCCTTTGGCGATGATTGTTATTTGTATGGTTTTCATCCCAGTATATCATCGGCTGAATGTATATACTGCCTACGAATTTCTCGAAAAACGTTTTGACCTCAAAACCCGAACACTGACTGCAGTAATTTTTCTTGTACAACGTAGCGTAGGTACTGGGCTTACCATTTATGCACCAGCAATTATCTTGTCGTCTATCCTCAACTGGAATCTCACTTGGATAACCATTATCATTGGTATTCTTATTATTTTTTACACCTATTTTGGCGGCACCAAAGCACTCAATGTAACACAAACGCAACAAGCATTCATCATCATGATGGGGATGTTCATCACTTTTTGTTTGATTATTTATAAATTTCCGGAAGAGATGACTTTTAACAATGCACTGGGTGTGGCTGGAGCAAATGACAAAATGAATTTGCTTAATTTTTCTACCGACCCATCAGAACGATACACTATCTGGAACGGGCTTACCGGCGGATTTTTCTTGATGTTGGCGTATTTTGGCACCGATCAGTCTCAAGTAGGAAGATATTTATCAGGAAAATCGGTGAGAGAAACCCAAATGGGGCTGATCATGAATGGCTTGCTCAAAGTGCCCATGCAGTTTTTTATTCTACTCGTAGGTGTGATGGTTTTTATCTTTTTCCAGACCAATAAAGCACCCTTGCATTTTAACCCTGTGAATGTTTCGCAAGTAGAAAACTCTAGTTACAAAGAAGAATATCAGCAATTAGAAGCTGAGCTAGACCATTTACTCGACGAGAAAAAAGAAATTACTTTGCTGTATGCAGGTCAGCTCAATCAAGGGTATGACAATACTATTTTGGAAGATAAAATGGTCTCACTCAACCAACAAGAGAAAAAACTCCGTCAACAAGCAGGCGAATTGATTCAGCAATCATCACCAGAAAAAAAAGTAGACACCAACGACAAAGATTATGTGTTTATCTACTTTATCCTCAACTATCTTCCGAAAGGTTTGATAGGTTTGTTATTAGCAGTAATTTTTTCGGCTGCTATGTCGTCTTCAGCCTCAGGCTTATACGCTGTAGCCTCTACTTCTGCCATCGACTTGTATCGCTCACATGTGAAAGGAAAATCAGAAGAACACTACCTAAAAGCGACCAAATTATCAGTAGTTTTTTGGGGAATCGTATGTATTATCACCGCATGTTTTATCAGCTTGTTCGAAAATTTGATTCAATTGGTAAACATTATAGGTTCAATATTTTACGGAACAGTATTAGGCGTATTTTTGATTGCTTTTTTCATCAAATACGTCAAAGGTCAGGCTGCATTTTGGTCGGCATTATTTACCCAAATCACCGTTATTGTTATCTACAGAATGGATATAGTAAGCTATTTATGGCTCAATTTGATTGGCGCCATGACGGTAATAGGATTGGCTGTAATGTTACAAGCAATAATAGGAGATAACAACAAAAAGTAATCGATTAATTACCGATTACTTTTTGCTATTCACTTGAAAATCTTTCAAGTAATAAGGTTCAAAATAAGCGACGTCTTCAAAGTTTTGCGCGTTATATTTTGATAAATTTAATGCAATCATATCTTTTGCTGAAGGATAAATATTGTTGGGATAATACACAAATTTTGCATCAACGAGTACTTCCTGACATTTGAGCGCGCCATCACCAACAAGATGCAACTGATCACGGTATTCCGAAAAGCTGTCTGGCTCAATGATTTTTGCGTTAGGCATCTCAATATATTTTTTTTCTTGGTCAAAAACACAAGTAAAAACCTCCATGCGTCTGGCGTCTATCATCGGAATCACCAAACCATTTTGAGGCTGAATTTGCTGAGCCAAAACCTCAAGCGTATTGTGCGCCAATAGCGGAATACCCAACGCATAACACAAGCCCTTCGCTGCCGAAACTCCAATGCGCAAACCGGTATAAGAACCAGGTCCTTTACTGACAGCAACAGCATCGAGGTCAGCAAAAGTAAGTGACGCACGCGCTATCACCTGACTAATAAAATCATGTAATTTCTCTGCATGCGTATATTGCTCTTCTGCCAATTCTTGACAAGCCAACAAAGTTGAACCTTGAGACAAAGCCACCGAACATTGCTTAGTAGCGGTCTCTATCGATAATATAATCGGGTTATTTTTGTTCATTTTCGGTTGTAGTCGTATTGTTTTTTACCGTCACTTTTGTTCCTGGTTTGAGTGTTTTACTTACCGTCGAATATGGCCCAGTAATCACCTCGTCACCAGATTTTAATCCGCTGATAATCTCGATATTTTTATCATCCTGAATACCCGTTTGCACATATTTGATTTCGGCTACATCACCATTTTTCACAAAAACTGCTTCTTTGCGTGTATCAGAACCTTCTTCTTGATGCATAATAATTGCACCAATCGGCACTGCCAAAATACCACTTTTTTCGCTCGAAATAATATCTACAGTGGCTGTCATACCAGGTCTGAAAGGCGAATAAGTTGCTGGCTTGCCTTCTACCAAATCTTGGTAAGATGACTTATCAATCTTTACTTTTACCTTGAAATTCGTTACCTGATCGGCAGTAAGGGTTTCGTCAGCAGAATTAGAAATAGAGGTCACTGTACCTTCAAATTTTTTCTTCAAATAAGCATCCACTTCAATGACTGCCTTATTGCCCACCGCTATTTTTACGATATCGTTTTCGTTAACATCTACCTCTACCTCCATATTGTTGAGGTTGGCGATACGCATCAACTCTGTACCCGTCATCTGTTGTGTACCCAAAACACGCTCACCTAGCTCTACATCGAGCTTAGATATTGTACCGCTTGCAGGTGCATAAATAGCCGTTCTGTTCATGTTATCACGTGCTTCTGTCACGGTTGCTTGCGCCGCTTGCACATTATAGTAAGCCGAATTTTTTGATGCTTTGGCTACTTCAAATGACGATTCTATTTTTTCCCATTCAGCTCTCGAAATCACCCCTTTGTCTAACAATACCTGGTTGCGGTCGTAGTTATATTTGGCCTCGTTGAGCTGAGCCTCAGCCTGATTGAGGTTGGCACGTGCTGTCGACAAAGACGCCACTGTACGGTCGATAGCAGATTGATACAAATCTGGATTGATACGCACCAAAAGTTGTCCTTTCTCTACCACTTGACCTTCTACCACAGGCAAGTCTATGATTTCGCCCGATACTTCAGACGATATTTTCACCTCGATTTCGGGTTGTACTTTACCCGTAGCCGACACTTTTTCTGTGATTGCTGTAGCTGTAATTGCTGAAGTTTCAACAACAGTACCTTCATTACCTTTAGCAAAATTTTTGGCCATAAACATACCAACAGCCAATACTGCCAAAACAATTACGAGAATGATAATTATGATTTTTTTTCTAGACATCTTAATTTAATTTAAAAATGGGTAATCCGAAGTAGTATTCTAATATTTTGGTTTTAAAAATAAAATCGTATTTGGCACGCAAAAGCTCTGACTGCGCCGCCACCAACAAATTTTGATTTTGGTTGAGGTCAAAAATATTAATCAACCCAACGTCGTAGCGTTGCTGTGCATACGTCATCGATTGTTTGCGTGCTTGATAAGTTGTTTTTGCTGCTTGATAAGCTTGTAAAGCTCCTTGTGTATCGGTATAGGCAGAATATACTTTTTGCTCTAATTGCAGTTCGTTTTCTTTGACTGCAAGCAAAGCTTTTTCGTGCGCCAATTTTGCTCTTTTGATATTGTTTTTGACTGAAAAACCATTGAGAATCGGGATAGAAATACCGATACCAAAATTGTGTCCTTTGTTGAAATCAAATTGTTCCAACAACGGATTAGGTTTACCAAAAACCGGCTGAGTATTGGGCGCCAACACTCTTTGATTAGTCCCTTCTACCATACCCACCAACTGAGGATTGTCTACATCGACCGTATAGTCTGTGATTACATCTGCATGCGAAGCTCTTGTTGCAAGATTGTAAAATGCACGAACAGATGGCAGCAAAGATGTTTTGGCAATGGCTACATCGGCTTCGGCCAAATCTACTTGGGTTTGTAAAATTTTGTAATCTTGTATCACGTCTTTAGAACGAGTAATGATTTCTTCTGGGCTTTTCATCAACACCTCTGAAACCGGAATTTCAAAACTCTCATCAGATACATCAAAACTCTGGTAATCATCAATTTGTAACAACTGAGCCAAACTCAATTTGGCCAAACGAAGGTTGTTCTCAGCCACAATCACGTTTTGTTTGCTCGACTCGACAGTTGCTTGTACATCGAGCATATCGCCTTGCGGAGCAGAACCAGCATCGACCAAGCTCTCTACCCGTTGGAGTTGTTGTTCATCAAATTGAAGTTGAGCTAAATTGGCCTTGAGAATTTCTTTCGAAAAAATTACTTGCAGATAAGCATTGACCACATTTATAGATACATCATCAACAATTTTGTCTGTTTGGTAACGTGCTGCCAAAACAGATAAATCGGCACGGCGCATTCTTTTGTGATTTTGTCCACCTTTATAAATATCTACCCCCACATCAAACCCTGCAGAAGTAAACTGTGTGGTTTGGTTTTCTAACAAACCTGTGGTAATGTTTTGGTTGAGACCTACCGTCCACGAGTGCGAGCCAGAAGCATTAACCGATGGTAAAAAGTTACCAAAAGCATCTTTTTTCTCTAACTCTGCGTTTTTTTCATCCAAAAGATATTGTTGGATCGAAAGGTTATTTTGCTGTGCATGACTCACACATTCTTCGAGCGTCCAAACATTGGTCTGGGCGCTTAGCCAAGTAGCTGTGAGTGTAAATATGCCTACTAAAATTTTTTTCATATCTGATTAGCTCTGTATCGAGTTAGTAGGACATTTGATCGAT
>JBFHGP010000033.1:0-19930 GCA_041583035.1 Flavobacterium sp. | reverse complement strand
TTTTATTTCAAACCGTCCGACTCTCCCGATGAAATCGGGATGCTCTGAACCAACTGAGCTAATCGCCCTAATCTTTTAATTTTTTCGAACCGTCCGTTCCTCCCGATGCAATCGGGATGCTCTGAACCAACTGAGCTAATCGACCGAAAAATATATTTTTGTTTCTGAACGCGCATCTCTTTTCAGAAAAGCGTTGCAAATATAGAACGTTTTTTTTTATGTGCAAACAAAAAAGTGAAAAATTATTTTAAAATTTCTGCTACCACAAATGTGCTCCCGCCAACATAAATCATGTCTTGTGCTGTCGCTTGTCTGAGCGCTTTTTTGTATCCGTCTGAAACACAATCGCAAACCTCGCCGTTAAAGCCAAAATTGGTCATTTTTTGATATAAGATGTTGGCGTCTAAACCACGGCTAACACCTGGTCTAACAAAGAAATAATAGGCTGATTTTGGTAAATATTCAACAATGCTAGACAAATCTTTGTCATCAACTACGCCAAATACAAAAAATAAATTGTCGTGTTTTTGCGCTTTTACTTGTTGCATTGTTTGGCTCAATCCGTGTGCATTGTGTGCGGTGTCTGCTACTACCAAAGGCGATTGTTGCAAAACTTGCCATCGGCCTAGCAAACGAGTGTTTTTGACCACATTGCTCAGTCCTTTTTTGATATTATTTGTATCAATTTTTATAATTGAAGACAATTCGGTTAATGCTACTTGTGCAGTTTTGCAGTTTTGCAGTTGATAATTGCCTTTGAGGTCTGTGGTGTATGTTTTGTCGAGTAACTGGTCTTCTGCAAAAATTATTTTTGCATGAGCATCTTTGGCTTTTTCTCTGAAAATATTTTCTGTTTCTGGATGCGTTTCACCAATTATTACCGGAATATTTTGTTTGATGATACCGGCCTTTTCTGCTGCGATTGCGCCTAAAGTATTGCCCAATACCGAGGTGTGGTCTAGGCTAATGTTTGTAATCACAGAGAGTAAAGGTGTAATGACGTTGGTAGAGTCTAGCCTGCCGCCCATGCCTACTTCAATCACTGCGATATCGGTTTTTTGTTCAGTAAAATAGGACAATGCCATCACTACAGTAAGTTCGAAAAAACTAATGGTGTTTTGTTCGATATATTCTCTATGTTGGTTGGCAAAATCGATTACGGCTTGTTCGGTAATTTCGGTGCCGTTTATCTTTATTCGCTCTCTAAAATCTTTTAGATGAGGTGAGGTGTATAAGCCTACTCGGTAACCTTGTTCTTGCAACACAGAGGCAATCATCGAAGACACTGATCCTTTGCCGTTAGTGCCGGCCACATGCACATATTGTTGTTGTAGATGCGGGTTGCCAAGGTGTGCCAAAAAATTTTGTGTGGGTAGTAACGATTTGTTCAAAGCTTTTGCACCTACTTTTTGGTACATCGGCAACTGGGCAAAAAGCCAGTCAATTGCGTCTTGATAATTCATTTAAGCGCCTACTTTAAAGTTGATAACTACAAAACCAATTTGTGCATTGGGCGCGTCGTTGTCTGCTTTCCATCTAAAGCTTCGTGCGGTTTTTAGCGCGGCATCTACCAAGCAGGGTGCAGAGTTGGTTGTACCTTTGAGGTTACGCTCAGCATTGACCACGCGTCCTTGACGATTCACGGTCACTTGTACCACAACTGTGCCAGTCTCGTTACAATCGGGCTTGTATGGCGTGCTAGATACCAACGAGCGTCCTTGCAAGCCCCAGCTGTTACCGCCGCCAACACTTGTGCCTTTGCCGCTACCATAGTAGCTGTTGGAGTATTTGCTGCCGTCTAAGCTACCTTTGTTGCCAGCTACATTGTCGTTGCCTTCGCCACCACTATTGCCGTTTAGCAAATTGTTGAGGGCATCGTTTGTAGAAGAGTTTACTGATTTTTGACTTTGTTGTTGGGTGTTTTTCTGAGTTTTTTCTGCACTTTTTACAGTAGTGGTTTGTTGTTTGTTTTGGGTAACCAATTTTTGCTCTGCAGTGTTAGATGAGGCTGTGGTATTGGTAGGTGTGGTTTCTGTTTGGTTTTCGATAACTTCGGCTACTTGTTGATTTTGTTGACCTTGTCCTTGGTTGGAATCACCAAAACGAATCAAAATTTCGCCACCATTTTGCATAAAAGGGGTAGGGTTCTCGCTAAATTTAAACAAGAACAACACCAGCAATAAAATGGTAAATAGTGAACTGGTGATTACAAATGCCTTTTTTTCTGATTTAGTTTTCAGCATGGTTAGTCTTTTGGTTCTACCGCCAACACTACGTTATATTCGTTGCGATAAGCGATGTCCATCACCGTTACAGCTTCTTCTATAGGTACGCCTTTTGCTACGTGCAAAACGATATTTTTGTTTTCTTTATCGGCCAATACCTGTTGTAGCAATGCTTCTACTTCGTCTGGGCTCACTTTCGTTTTGTCAATAAATACATCCAGATTTTCGTTAATGCTCACCGCAACAGTTTCTACCTGGTCAGTTTTGCCTTCAGATGATGGCAAGACCAAGTCGAGTGCATTGGTCTGACTCATGGTGGTAATCAGCACGATAAAAAATATAAGCAGCAAAAAGATGATGTCGGTCATAGACGACATGTTAAATTCTGCTGATACCTTATTATTTGTTTTGATATTCATTAGGCAGGCTCGTTTAGTAAGTCAAAAAACATGGCTGCATCGTTCTCTAATTTTTGGCTAAATCTGCTGATTCGTCCAACTAATAGATTGTAGCCGATATAAGCTATAATCCCTACAATAAGACCAAAAACGGTCGTCATCATAGCGGTATAAACACCTTCGGCAAGCACACTCATGTCGATTTTTGCACTGCCTTGTTCGGCCATTTCACGAAAAGCCATTACCATACCTACTACAGTACCCAAAAAACCAGTCATTGGGCCGGCGCCTGATAGCGTAGCCAAAATATTGAGGTTTTTTTCTAATTTATACACTTCTTGGCTTCCTTGGTTTTCCATTGCCATGTTGATGTCTTCGATAGGTTTGCCAATTCTGCTAATTCCTTTCTCAATCATGCGGGCAGCAGATGAGTTGGAAGATTTACAAAACGATTTGGCTTCGTCAATCTTGCCTTGAGACAACAAAATCTTGACCTGATTGATAAAATCATTGTCAGATTTTGTTGCTTTTTTGATCACCAACCATCGTTCGATATACAAATAAATGGCTACAAATAGCATGATAAAAATAACGACCATCAATACTTGTCCGATGATTCCGCCGCTAAAAATGATGTCAATTAGCTTGGTTTCAGACTCGGTAGTAACTCCGTTGGTTGTGTTAACTGCCTGGTTCAAGGTGTCATTAACAATTTGCACTGTGTCTTGCATATAAAAATGATGATTTGTTGATGTTTTAATTATATTTACTTACAAATATTATACCAATTGTTTCAAAGCATTTTCGAAAGCTGTAGCCGATACATTTACTTTTGATGGGTTGGCTTCATACACTTTGGCAATCGCTTTTTTGATCACAGAAGAGGTGTCTTCAAATACTTTGGTGTCATTCATCGGTACTCTAGACTCCATAAAATAAGCAAATACACGTGCCATACCGCAGTTAGAGATAAAGTCCGGAATCAAGCTTACTTTGCTGTCAACATACTCCATGATTGGACCAAAGAAAATTTCTTTGTCTGCAAATGGTACATTGGCGCCACAAGTGATTACTTCTAATTGGTTGTCAATCATCGCATCTACTTGTGCTTTAGTGATCAAGCGAGAGGCTGCACATGGGGCAAAAACTTCAGCGCCGATAGACCATATTTTTTCGTTGATTTCGTTGAACGGAATCATGTTGTCAGCAACCAAGGTGTTACCTTTTTTGTTTAAGAACAATTGTTTGATTTCGTCAAAAGTATATCCTTCAGGGTTCAAAATACCACCATCACGATCGATGATACCTACTACTTTTGCGCCCATTTGAGCAAAATAATAAGCCGCAGCCGATCCTACGTTTCCAAATCCTTGCACGATTACTTTTTTGCCTTCGATGCTACCGCCCGAAATTTGGTAAAAATGCTTTGCGGCTTCTGCTACACCAAAACCTGTAATGAGGTCGGCAACCATTATTTTTTTGGCAGCATCTGGTGTGTAGTCAGTGTCTAATATTTCTAGCAAAACACCGTGACGCAACTGTCCGATACGGTTAATTTTGTCTGCTTCGGTAGGTTTGAAGTGGCCGTTAAAAACACCTTCTTGCGGATGCCATAATCCACAATCTTCAGTCATCGGAATCACTTCGTGGATTTCGTCCACATTCAAATCGCCACCTGTACCATAATAATTTTTCAACAACGGGAAAACAGCTTGGTACCAACGACGCAAAACGCCTTCTTTTCTCGGGTCGTTCGGGTCAAAGTTGATGCCAGATTTTGCACCACCAATGGCAGGGCCAGCAACGGTAAACTTTACCTCCATGGTTTTGGCTAAAGATAAAACCTCGTTCATGTCGAGTCCTTTGCGCATGCGTGTACCACCACCGGCAGCTCCGCCACGCAACGAGTTGATTACGGTCCAGCCTTCGGCTTCTGTCTCTGGGTCTGACCAATGGAATACTACTTCTGGTTTTTTATCTTCGAATTTTTTTAGTAAATCTTTCATTTTATCAATCGTTTTATCTTTATTAATTTAAAACACAAATATAATCGAATAAGCGTGAATTTTATAATTTATCTGCCGAAACTTTATGAATGGATTTGTTTTTGTAATTTAGACAATCAGTTAGTTGGCAGAATGAGTTTTAATAAATACCTTTTTTCGATATCCGTAATAGTTATTCAAGCTGTTTTTTCGCTGTTTGCATATAAAAAATTTGTTGAACACGATTATGGCGAACTCGAATCGTTGATTTGTAGGGAGTTTTACGAGGGCGAGTTTTTTTTGTTTATACTCTTGATTGCTTTGTTTGAGGCGTTTGTAAACAGTCGGTTTTTAAAGCTATTGACAAAGATTTTGTTGATTATTCTTGTGGTGGGAGGTAATTATTTTTCTTTAATTGGTCACGAATATTTTTTTGCTTTTTATAACACAGCTTGGTTTTGTAGTGTTTTTGCTGCTTTGTTTTTGCTGTTTTTATTGATAAAGAAGTTGTGTAAAAATAAAAAAGAAACCATCTAAAGGATGATTTCTTTTGTTGAGCGGAAGACGAGGGTCGAACTCGCGACATTCAGCTTGGAAGGCTGACGCTCTACCAACTGAGCTACTTCCGCTTATTTTGTGAGTGCAAATATAGACACATAATTTATATTTGCAAAATCTTTCATAAAAAAAATCCCTTTCTTTTCATTTTGCCCAAAAATAAAGATATATCTATTATCTTTGTAGTTTACAATTATTCTATATTACTCAAAGATAAAAGCTTAATATTCATGACACTAAATAAAAAAGACATTCTCAACGCATTAGAAACGATTACTGTGGCCGGCGAAGGCAAAAATATGGTAGAGAGTGGTGCGATACAAAATGTTGTTATTCTTGGTGACGAGGTGGTGGTAGATGTAAAACTCAACAATCCGGCATTGCACGTTCGCAAAAGAGTAGAAGTAGATATTCTCAAAACAATTCACGATAAGGTTTACGAAAAAGCCAAAATCAAAGTAAATATCAAAGTAGAAACTCCGGAGAAAAACGAAATTAAAGGTCAGCCTATACCAGGTATCCAAAATATTATTGCGGTATCGTCTGGAAAAGGCGGGGTAGGAAAATCTACCGTAACGGCAAATTTGGCAGTTACACTGGCCGAGATGGGTTTTAAAGTCGGTGTTTTAGACGCTGATATTTACGGGCCTTCTATGCCTATTATGTTTGATGTAGAGCGCGCCAAACCGATTTCTGTTCAAGTAGAAGGGCGTTCAAAGATGAAACCAATCTCTAGCTACGGCATCGAGCTTTTGTCTATCGGTTTTTTTACAACGCCAGACCAAGCAGTTATTTGGCGTGGGCCAATGGCTTCTAAAGCACTCAATCAGATGATTTTTGATGCCGATTGGGGCGAATTAGATTTTTTACTTATCGACCTTCCGCCAGGGACGGGCGATATTCACCTATCGATTATGCAATCTTTGCCAATCACTGGGGCGGTAGTAGTGAGTACACCGCAAGCAGTTGCTCTTGCCGATGCCAAAAAAGGCGTATCTATGTTTACTTCAGATAGTATTAATGTGCCTGTGTTGGGGATTATCGAAAACATGGCTTACTTTACACCAGAAGAGCTGCCAGACAATAAATATTATATTTTTGGACAAGAAGGCGCAAAAAATTTGGCCGAAGACCTTCAAGTGCCGTTTTTAGGCGAAGTGCCATTGGTACAGAGTATCCGCGAAGCAGGTGATTATGGTCGCCCAGCGGCAATGCAAGACAACTCGCCTGTGGCAGAAGCGTTTGTCCAAATTGCACGAAATGTTGCCGAAGAGGTCGTAAAACGCAATGACAATTTGCCACCTACAGAGGCGATAAAAATAACTACTATGGCAGGATGTTCTGCTGTGAAAAAATAACTGAATACTATGACAACCTCAGAAAATACACGTAAAAATGTCGAAAAAGCTTTGGACGAAATCAGACCCTTTTTGATTTCGGACGGTGGAGATATTAATTTGATTGCTATTGAAGACGACAAAAAAGTGATTGTAGAATTGATAGGTAACTGCTCGGCTTGTAGCGTTAACCAAATGACGCTGAGAGCGGGAGTCGAAACTACCATCAAAAAATATGCTCCAGAAATAGAATCTGTGGAGAATATTTCGTCGCTCAAATCGACACAAAATTAGAAAATACATTAACATGATTTCAACCGATATAATTATTATTGGCGCTGGCCCAACAGGATTATTTGCTGTTTTTGAGGCCGGTTTGCTCAAACTAAGATGTCACCTGATTGATGGATTGCCTCAACCAGGCGGACAGTTGACAGAACTTTATCCAAAAAAACCAATTTTTGACATTCCAGGCTATCCGTCGGTAGGCGCTTCAGAATTGGTAGATAATTTGATGGAACAAATCAAACAATTCGAGCCAGGTTTTACCCTCAACGAAGTAGCCGAAAGCATCGACAAACTCGAAGATGGAACCTTTATCGTAACCACGAACAAAGGGACAAAACACCACGGTAAAGCCGTTGCTATTGCTGGCGGATTGGGTAGTTTTGAACCACGAAAACCGATGTTGGACAACCTTGACTTTTACGAAGACAAAGGCGTAGAGTATTTTGTTAAAAATCCGGAACAATTTCAGGACAAAAATGTAGTGATTGCTGGCGGAGGTGACTCGGCTTTGGATTGGGCAATTTACTTGGCAGATATCGCCAAAAACCTCACGTTGGTGCACAGACGTAACGAGTTTAGAGGCGCACTCGACTCAGTCGAAAAGGTGCAAGAGCTGAAAAAACAAGGAAAAATAAATTTGATTACGCCTGCTGAAGTGGAGCAATTACACGGCGAAGAAAAGCTGGAAGCGATTACGCTAAAAATCAACAAAGAAGAAACCAAAAAAATAGAGACAGACTATTTAATCGCTTTGTTTGGACTCACACCAAAACTCGGGCCTATCGCCAATTGGGGCTTAGAGATTGAGAAAAATGCCATTAAAGTAAACAATGCCCTCGATTATCAAACCAACATTGAGGGAGTGTATGCGATTGGCGATGTCAACACTTATCCAGGTAAGTTAAAGCTGATTTTGTGTGGTTTTCACGAAGCCACCTTGATGTGTCAGAGCGTGTACAATCGGGTAAATCCGGGTAAAAAATATGTGCTTAAATATACCACGGTATCAGGCATAGATGGTTTTGATGGTTCGCGCAAAGAAGCCGAAAAAGCCGTAGTCAAAGCGATTGACTAAACGTGCGGTTTTCACTTATAACACAGCACTCTCTCGGTTTTGAGGGAGTGTTTTTTTGTTTAATGTCATTAACTATAACATAATAGTCTTGCAAAACAAAGAGCGGTAGCCTTATTGTAAATCACACACAAACGCAATAATAAGCAACGACTTTCAACTTTATTGTTATATTTGTCAAAGAATATAATTAAACACATACCATATAGATGAAAATTTTAGACGGAAAAACAGCGATTATTACAGGTGCTACACGAGGTATCGGTAAAGGAGTGGCTATTTTGTTTGCGCAGCAAGGAGCAAACGTTGCTTTTACCTACAGTTCGTCGGTAGAGGCAGCTAATCAACTAGAAAGCGAATTACAATCTTTTGGCGTAAAAGCCAAAGGATATCAGTCAAACGCTGCAGATTTTGACCAAGCACAACAATTGGTTGACGAGGTATTATCAACATTTGGTAATATTGATGTGTTGATTAACAATGCAGGTATCACCAAAGACAATTTGTTGATGAGAATGAGCGAAGAAGACTTTGATAAAGTGGTTGAAGTAAATCTAAAATCAGTTTTCAATATGACCAAAGCGGTACAGCGCACCATGCTCAAAAACCGTAAAGGTTCTATCATCAATATGAGCTCGGTAGTGGGTGTAAAAGGTAATGCAGGGCAAGCCAACTATGCAGCTTCTAAGGCGGGTGTGATTGGTTTTTCTAAATCGGTAGCACTCGAATTGGGTTCTCGTAATATCCGTTGCAACGTGATTGCGCCAGGTTTTATCGAGACAGAAATGACCGCAAAATTAGGCGAAGAAGTCGTTAAAGGCTGGACAGATGCTATTCCGCTCAAACGTGGTGGTACGCCAGAAGATGTAGCCAATGCTTGTGTGTTTTTGGCATCAGATATGTCGGCATATATCACAGGACAAGTAATTAATGTCGATGGCGGAATGTTGACATAATAAAAATCATCATCATCAAAACAAAACGTTTGGCGCAGGTCAGACGTTTTTTTGTTAATAGAATCCACAAAATGCTTCAAATTAGAGATTAAAATGTTAAATAGAGCTTAAAGCCTTAAATCGTTGATTCATTTAATTTTAAACCCTTACCTTTGTCTCAAATCAAGATGTAATCTTAATTAAAAATTACCAAATGACAATTACAAAAAATCACGTAGTTACCCTTAATTACAAACTTCACACCGTAGAAGAAAACGGAGAAAAAGTATTTGTGGAAGAAACCACCAACGAAAATCCATTGACGTTTTTGCACGGCGCCGGAATGATGATTCCGAAATTCGAAGAGAACATCGACGGATTGGCAAAAGGTGACAAAAAATCTTTTGTACTTACACCAGAGAATGCTTACGGTGAAAAAGATCCTAACGCATTGGCACAATTGCCTCTAGACATGTTTAACGAGTCGGGTGTGCCGCCAGTTGGTGCTGTTTTGCCTTTGGCTGACAACAACGGAAACCAATTTCGTGCAACCGTTGCTGAGGTGACTGACGCTGCTGTAGTTGCAGATTTGAACCACCCAATGGCAGGAAAAACTTTGAATTTTGATATCGAAGTAATCGAAACACGTCCTGCAACTGACGAAGAATTGACTCAAGGCCCAGCCGGAATGAATCCTGCGCAATAAGCTTTTGAGCAAATAAATAGCAAACGCCCGACGAATGTCGGGCGTTTTTTTATAGCGTAAAATTCAAAATATCTTCAGCAACTTTTCTAAAAATTGTGGAAGGTTTGGCAGTTATCGTCATTTGTTTTTGTATCGTCGGATGTGTAAAAGTCAGACTTTGCCCGTGCAAAAGCATGTTGTTCATGCCAAATTTTTCTAACCACAACTTATTTTGCTTGTTGCATCCATGCGGACGATCACCAATTATTGGATGAAAAATATGAGCCATGTGTTTTCTGATTTGGTGCATACGCCCAGTTTGCGGTTGCGCCTCAACCAGGCTATATCGTGAGGTTGGATGTTTCCCGAAAGGCAGGTCAATTTCTACTCGGTCTAATGTTTTTATTTTGGTGACTGCATCTTGCAGTACGCCGTTGTCTTTTCGCAAAGCATAATCAATGGTTAACTCGTCTGGTGCATAACCACGCACGATTGCCCAATATTTTTTAGTTACTGTTTTGTCTGTAAATTGTTGGGTCAATGATTGATTGGTCGATTTGTCTAACGCAAACAACAATACACCCGAAGTTTTTCTGTCTAATCGATGGGCCGGATATACTTTTTGTCCTATCTGGTCGCGCAACAATTGTACGGCAAACTCATCAGCATTACGTGCAATAGATGATTGATGTACCAGCAACCCGTGTGGTTTGTTGATAGCTACCAAGTATTCGTCTTGATAAAGGATTTGCAGTGGGGTAGAGCCAGTATCACTCATGTCTCAGCGCTTCTACAGGGTCAAGTTTAGAAGCTTTGATGGCAGGATACAAACCAGAGACAATCGCTACCACAAAACAAGTAATCACGGCGGCAACAATCGCCATCCATGGCAATACAAATTCAAAACCGGCTACTTTGGTAAAAATAAATCCGGTCAAAATCCCCAAAAGCATGCCTAATAATCCGCCCAACTGACTGATGATTAGTGTTTCTGTAAAAAATTGCCAACGTATCGTTTTTTTGGTTGCTCCTAATGATTTGCGTACCCCAATTTCTTTGGTGCGTTCGGTTACCGATACCAGCATGATGTTCATCAACGCTATCGAAGAGCCAAAAATGGTAATGATACCAATCACCCAAGCAATAATGGTGAGCATCATCGTTTGGCTGCGTAAACTGTTGATAAGGTCATCGCTTCGACTGATGCCAAAGTTGTTGTCTTGTGAGGGTTTTAGACTTCTGATTTTACGCATGTTTAGCGTTGCCTGATCGATGGCAGTATTGAGCAATTCAGCGTTTTTGACCAAAGTTTTTATTTGGTAATTGACAAAAGCCTGCGAATACAATCCTCGGGCTATTTGTATCGGAATAAAAACTCTAAAATCTTGGTTGTTGCCAAACAGCGAGCCTTTTTCTTTGAGCATCCCTATGACCTCAAATTTTCGCCCACGCACAGAGATGGTTTGGCCAATTGGATCGATGTCTTTGAATAATCCTTTAGCAAAATCAGAACCCAAAACACAAGTAGCAGAACTGTTTTGTATGTCAAAATTATTAAACACGCGCCCTTTTTCTAGTTCTAATCCGCTGTTTTCAAAATAATATTCATCTACGCCCAAAACAGTTGCTTCGGGGTCAGTTTTTCTGTTTTCAGATTTTACTTCTACGCTGGCGGCTGCAGTAAAAGAGACCGATGTTTGCGCATAAGGCAATTGCAGTTGTTCTTTATAATCAATCGCTTGTTGGTAGCTAATCACCGGATTGATTTTGGTATTGTCAGCATCCCATTCCATCGAGTCGTCAAAGCGGTTGATGTTAAAAGTATTGGCGCCCATCGAGGCAAAATTGCTCATCAATGAATGTTCGAGCGCACTCACCGCTGATAAAATCCCGACCAATGCCCAAATGCCCGACGCAATGATAAAAACCGTCAGGGTGGTACGCAATATTTGTCCTCTGATAGAGGATAACGCTATTTTTGTGTTTTCTAAAATCAGTCGTAACATATATATTTAGTAGATAAAATGTGCAGATTGTTACATAGCTGCAAAAATATTTTATTCTAAAAGATTAAAATAAGATATTTGTACAAAATAATAATTGATTCAACAAATGGCAAAAAAACCAAGTATTCCGAAAGGTACCAGAGATTTTTCTCCGAACGAAGTAGCAAAGCGTCAATACATGATGAGTGTGATTCGCAAACATTTTGAGCAATTTGGTTTTCAGCCGATAGAAACGCCGTCTTTTGAAAATGCCGATACCTTGTTGGGTAAATATGGCGAAGAAGGCGACCGATTGATTTTTAAAATATTAAACTCGGGCGACAAAGTTAAAAAAGCTGATTTACAAGCGCTAGAAGAAGGTAATTTTGCCCGTTTTTCTAATTCGTTGTCAGACAAAGCTTTGCGTTACGATTTGACCGTGCCTTTTGCGCGTTATGTCGTGCAACACCAAAACGAAATCGATTTTCCGTTCAAGCGATACCAGATGCAGCCTGTTTGGCGTGCCGATCGTCCGCAAAAAGGACGTTTTAGAGAATTTTGGCAATGTGATGCCGATGTTGTAGGGTCCAAATCTTTATGGCAGGAGGTAGAGTTGGTGCAATTGTACGATACTGTTTTTACCGATTTGGGTGTTGAAGGCGTGACTATCAAAATAAACAATCGTAAAGTATTGTCTGGGATTGCTGAGGTGATTGGCGCCAAAGACAAGTTAATCGATTTTACGGTTGCTTTAGACAAATTAGACAAAATAGGCGCTGACGGTGTACGTAACGAAATGTTAGAAAAAGGTATCGAGCAAAGTGCTATCGATAAAATTCAGCCTTTGTTTGACCTCACGGGCGATTTTTCTGAAAAATTGACCGTACTCAAAAATTTACTAAAAGATTCGACCGAGGGTATGGCAGGTGTTGACGAACTTACTTTTGTGGCTAATCAGGTAGCTAAAGTTGGTTTGCAATCGGCTCAACTAGACCTCGAAGTGACCTTGGCACGCGGACTCAATTATTACACGGGTTGTATTTTTGAAGTCGCTGCACCAGCACAAGTAAAAATGGGCTCGATTGGCGGCGGCGGTCGCTATGATGATTTGACTAGTATTTTTGGGCTCAACAATGTGAGTGGAGTAGGCGTGTCTTTTGGATTAGACCGAATTTATTTGGTGATGGACGAACTCAATGTTTTTCCAGCAACAGTTACCGCTACTTCTCAAGTACTTTTCTTAAACCTTGGCGAGGCCGAAGCCGCGTATGCACTAGCTGCAATCACAAAACTTAGACGACAAGGCGTGAGGGTAGATTTGTATCCTGACAACGCCAAAATGGGTAAACAATTTCAATATGCCGATAAAAAGAATGTGCCGTTTGTGGTTTTGGCTGGTTCGGCTGAGATGGAGAAAAATGTGTTTACATTGAAAAACTTACAAACTGGCGACCAAAAAGAAGTAACCGTAGAAGAATTAATCAATGTTTTTGTTTAAAATAAGTTTGATATGAATAATAAAGCGAAAGTAGTCTTGTTTGTTGTCTCGTTTGTGTTATTGTTTTTGGCTTTTTATTTTTTGGCTGATTTTCAGTTAGACGTAGCACTATTCATCGCTATTGGTACGAGTTTTTTGGTTGTTATTAACAACACTATTCTTTCCGGGAAAAAAAATGAGTCGGGAAGTTAGATGTAATTAAAACAGATGAAAATAGATTTAAATTTGATGCTGATTTTGACAGCAATTTCAGGAGTACTGTTTATTATTGTGTATAATTATCTCAATCATAAAGAGAAAAAAACGGGTAAAAAAACAAGTAAAAAACTAAAAGCTACCGTGGTGGTTTTGGCTCTGGCTACAGTAGGGTTGATTATTGGTAGTTATTTTGTTTCGATAAATGTTTGATGATTAATCGTTAAGAAATCTATAAATAAGTAATAAAACCACTCGCGATATATTATTGTGAGTGGTTTTGCTTTTCCGTAAATATTTTAGACTTAAATTTTGTAACTTTGAAGGATTATTTATTTACCTATGACCAAAACAGATTTAGCTAAAATCGACCCCAAAAAAAACATTATTATCAAAGGTGCACATTTGCACAACCTCAAGCATATAGATGTGGTGATTCCGCGCAACAAACTTGTGGTGATTACAGGGCTTTCGGGCTCGGGTAAATCTAGCTTGGCTTTTGATACGCTCTATGCCGAGGGACAACGCAGGTATGTAGAGAGTTTGTCGTCATACGCAAGGCAGTTTCTCGGTCGTATAGACAAGCCTAAAGTCGAGTACATCAAAGGCATTGCGCCGGCAGTTGCGATAGAGCAAAAGGTAAATACCAGCAACGCTCGTTCTACGGTGGGCACATCGACAGAGGTTTATGATTATCTAAAACTTTTGTATGCGCGTATCGGCCGTACCTATTCTCCGATTTCGGGCGATGAGGTCAAAAAAGATACCGTTACAGACCTGATAAATTTTGTTAAAAACCAAGAAGAAGGCAGCAGGTGGTTGCTGTTGGCGCCACTTGCCGATGCAACAGCCAAAAACATAGAACAGTTGTGTACTTTGCTGTTAGAGCAAGGGTTTTCTCGTATTTTGGTAAACGGAGATGCTTGTCGTATAGACGAATACTTGGCAGATAAAAAGTGGAAAAACACAAAACCTCAATCAGTTTTTATTGTCATTGACCGTATTGTGGTGCGCCACGACGAAGATTTTTATAACCGATTGGCCGATGCTACGCAGATAGCTTTTTACGAGGGCAAAGGTCATGCTGTGATACAAGAGCACAAAACAGGAGAACAACATAGTTTTAGCAATCATTTCTCCAAAGATGGTATCGATTTTCTCGAACCAAACATTCATTTGTTTAGTTTTAACAATCCGTTTGGCGCTTGTCCTACTTGTGACGGATATGGCAGCGTGATTGGTATAGACGAAGATTTGGTGGTGCCTAATACCGCTTTGTCGGTTTACGAAAACGCTATTTATCCATGGCGTGGCGAATCGATGAGTGCGTTCAGAGATCAGTTGGTCAACAATTCACATAAATTTGATTTTCCTATTCACAAGCCTTTTTTCGAATTGACAGATGATGAAAAAAAATTGGTTTGGTCGGGAAATAAATATTTTGTTGGTCTAAATGACTTTTTTGCAGAATTAGAAGAAAAAAATTATAAAATACAAAATCGAGTGATGCTCTCGCGCTATCGCGGTAAAACCAAATGTAAGGCTTGCGGCGGTAAAAGATTGCGCAAAGAGGCTGATTACGTAAAAATCAATCAACGATCTATCTCTGATTTGGTTGATTTGCCTTTGGATGAGCTCATGTTGTTTTTTAAAAATATCGATTTGACGGATTACGAAAAACAAGTAGCCAAACGATTGCTGTTAGAGATTAACAATAGGTTACAGTTTTTAACAGATGTAGGGCTCGATTATTTGACGCTCAATCGTCAGTCGGCAACGTTGTCTGGGGGCGAATCGCAGCGTATCAATCTTGCTACTTCGCTCGGGAGTAGTTTGGTAGGGTCGATGTATATTTTGGACGAGCCAAGCATCGGTTTGCATCCAAAAGATTCAGAAAAACTGATTGGTGTGTTGGAAAATCTTCGTGATTTGGGCAATACAGTAATTGTGGTGGAACATGATGAAGATGTGATGAAAGCTGCAGACCAAATCATCGATATTGGGCCAGAAGCTGGCTACCTCGGTGGTGAGTTGGTTGCACAAGGCACCTATCAACAAATATTGAAATCGTCGTCATTGACGGCGCAATATCTCAACGAAAATTTAAAAATAGAAGTGCCGGCGCATAGGCGTTTGGCCAAGCATAAAATAAGCATCAAAGGCGCGCGCGAAAATAATTTGAAAAACATTGATGTTGATTTTCCGTTAGAATGTTTGACCGTGATTACAGGTGTTTCGGGTAGTGGAAAAAGTACTTTGGTCAAAAAGCTGTTGTATCCTGCTTTGCAAAAACACTTTACTGGTGTGTCTAACGAAAAAGTAGGGCAACTCACTTCTTTTGATGGAGATTTGTCTGTGATTCAGCATGTTGAGTATGTTGATCAAAACCCGATTGGTAAAAGTTCTCGCTCCAATCCTATCACTTATATCAAAGCGTATGATGATATCAGAGATTTGTATGCTTCGCAAAAACTAAGTAAAGTCAGAAACTTTAAACCCAAGCATTTTTCATTTAATGTAGATGGCGGGCGTTGCGAAGTGTGTAAGGGCGAAGGCGAAGTAACTATCGGTATGCAGTTCATGGCCGATGTGCATTTGCCGTGTGAGGCCTGTCATGGCAAGCGTTTCAAGAAAGAAGTACTCGATGTAGAGTTTCACAAAAAAAACATTGATGACATCCTCAACATGACGATCGATGAAGCGTTGGTATTTTTTGAAGAAAATCAACAAACTAAAATTTATCAAAAAATAAAACCTTTGCAAGATGTAGGGTTGGGGTATGTAAAACTTGGGCAAAGTTCGTCCACATTGTCTGGTGGTGAAGCGCAACGAGTAAAATTGGCTACGTTTTTGGGCAAAGGAAGTCATAAAGATAAGGTGTTGTTTATTTTTGACGAACCTACCACGGGCTTGCATTTTCATGATATTCAAAAATTATTGATGTCTTTTGACGCCTTGATTGAGAATGGTCATTCGGTAATTGTTATCGAGCACAATTTAGAATTAATCAAATGTGCCGACCATATTATCGATATAGGCTATGAAGGTGGCAAGCGTGGTGGCGAAGTGGTGGCGATAGGTACGCCAGAGCAAATTGTCAAAAATAAAAAATCGCTCACGGCAAAATACCTCAAAGAAAAACTAAAATAAAAGCAACAAAAAAGAGACGTTTAACGCGTCTCTTTTTTTGTGATGTATTGCAAAAACCTACAAAATACTGTCGAGGTGTTTGCCTAATTTAATCAAATCGCCGTCTTTGTCGAGGTCGATATTGTTATCTTTGATAAAGTTTTTCAACTCGCTTTGTGTTTTTCCGTCAAACATTTTTACAAAACGATTGGTTCTGGTAGAAAATTCTTCTGTTTTGCCGTTGATGGTCATATATCTTACGTCATCTTCTCTTTTATACTCTGGTTGAGTCGATCTTTCGTAGCTGTTGATAGCTTTTTTTCCTGGCTGTAGGTATACGTTTTCGAGTGTTTGGAACGATATTTTTTTTCCTTCAAAAACAACTCTCATATAGTCAGACTGCTTGATGTCGTTGTTGGTGTAGTCAAATAGCTTATAAGTAGTAGTTTGTGTACCGGTAAATTCTATCACGGTATTGTCAGCCTTGTCTAGGTGATAGATTTCGCCATCTTTGTCATACTCCATAATCCCTAGGTAAGGGTTAAAACGGATTTTGAATAATTGGGTACCTTCGTTTACTCGAGCCGATAAAAATCTATCATTAATATATTGCGATCCAGTAGTAACTTCTTCTACGTGGTCTCTTCTAGAAAAAGAAAGCATATCGCCTCCACCTTGCATATTTATTTGTGCTTGAGCGCTTTCTGTTGCCATTAGTCCAACGATGGCACACGTCAATAATATTTTTTTCATATTTCTGGATATTAGTTTAAGAGGGCTAAAATAGTAAAGATGCTTGCCAAAATCAATTTATAATTGTTAAAAATAATTTAACCATTGATGGCGTCAACCACAATTTCGTTATCGTTAAGCATCTGTCTTAGCATGTTTTCTATACCATTTTTTAAGGTAAATGTAGATGACGGACATCCGCTACAAGCGCCTTGCAATACCACTTTTACATGTTTGCTGTCGGTGTCGTAACCCTCAAAAGCAATATTGCCGCCATCGCCTGCTACTGCCGGCTTGATGTATTCTTCGATGATATTGATAATCTGCTGTGAAGTGGTGTCTAGGGAGTCAAAATGCGCATCTTTGTTTTCTTCTTTTTGTTCGCTAGGTATTTTTGATTCGTCCACAACTTCTCCGCCATTTTCGAGATATTCTTTGATGAATGAACGAATTTCCATCACAATATTATTCCACTCAAAACTATCGTATTTATTAATCGAAATATAATTCTCATCGATAAAAACCTCTTTGACGAATGAAAAGTTAAACAAGGCTTTGGCTAATGCTGACGAAGCTGTTTCGTCAATGTTTTTATACTCCAAGGTGTTTTTGCTAAGCATTTTGTTGGCGACAAATTTCATCACGCTAGGGTTTGGGGTCGACTCAGCATAAATGCTAATAGGTGTTTTTTTAACTTCTTCTTCAGAAGTTTCGAGTAAAACTTTTCCGCCATTTTTGACAAAATTCTCAATTTCTGTCTTAACTTCGTGCTGTACATCAGGCCATTCTACGATAGAAAAACGCTCTACAGCAACAAAATTGCCCGAAATGTACACGGTTTTCACAAACGGTAGGTAAAATAATCGTTGCGCAAGAGGCGAATTTTTCGCTTCATCGATGTTTTTGAACTCATAATTCGTCCCATAGCTGATAAAATCAGGGAATTCGAACTTTATTATACTCGGATTTTGAGTGTTTTTTATACTGACTGAAAACATTTTTTTGAATTTTTTTCAAAATTAACAAAGAAATATCGTTTGATTATTTATATTTGAAATTTAAACGTAAAATTAACATTTGAATAGTCTTTATTATATGACTATAAAATTGTCTGAAGTATATGATAAGATTTAAACATTTTTTAAGACTGATGCTTTTGTTTGGATTTGGTTACGCAAGTGCCCAGCCAATAACGGTGTCAACAAGTACATATTCTGTAGAAGAGTTGGTTGAAGACGTGTTGATAGACTCTGAGTGTGCTACAGTTGATAATATTAACTGGAGTACAGGATCTAATTTTGGAGATGCAAATGGTATCGGTTATTTTGAGAATACCGACCCTGACTTTCCTATTAGTAACGGGGTTATATTAGCAACGGGTAATGTTTTGCAAGCGCCTGGTCCTGCGAATACTTCTACTTGGAGCTTAGGAGGTAATGGTTGGCCAGGTGACGATGATTTGGAAGACTATATGAATAGTGTAATTACTCCTAGTACCTATAACGACGCTACCTATATAGAGTTCGATTTTCAAGCATCCACAGATTCTATTAGTTTTAATTTTGTGTTTGGCTCTAACGAATACGGAACATTTCAATGTAATTATTCAGATGCATTTGCCTTTTTCTTAACTAATACAGACACAGACGTTACAACTAATATGGCATTAGTGCCAAACACTACTATACCAATTTCTGTAACAACTATTAGAGATAATACATATAATGGAGGTTGTTCTTCTGAAAATGAAGAGTATTTTGATACTTTTTATGGAGGTTTGGGAGAGCCAGTAGGAGATGCACCTGTTAATCTAAAAGGGCATACTGTTTTGATGACTGCTTCTGCAGCAGGTATTGAGCCAGGAGTGACTTATAGAATGAAGATAGTTATTGCTGATAGGGCTGATTCTAGTTATGATTCCGCAGTGTTTTTAGAAGGAGGTAGTTTTGATTTAGGTGCGCCAGACTTAGGTGGCGATAAGTTAATTGTTGATGACTCTGCATTATGTAGTGATGAGCCTTATACTATAGATACTCAATTGAGTGCTGACGAATATGTTTTTCACTGGTTTAGAGACGGCTTGCCTATCCCTGGAGAGAATGGGCCTACTCTAGAAGTTACCGTTTCGGGTACATACTCTGTAGATATTGTACCAATAGGTGTAGGGTGTAATACTAACCCAGAGCCAGTAACTATCGAGATTTATAATCCAGTAGTAGAAAACTTCCCACCAACTGATTTACAAGAATGTAGAGCAGCCGGAGATTTTACTTATTTCAACTTGGTGTATGCTATGGAAGGGGTAAATAATAACCCTAATGTAGAAGCAACTTACTATTTGTCTGAAAGTGATGCAGAAAATCAAGCAGATGCTATAGCAGACCCTTACCAATACGAATTGAGTAATATAGCGCCTACGCCTGTGACTATTTGGGTGAGACTTCAAAGTACAGAAAACCCATGTTATAAACTGACTAGTTTTCAAATATCATTCAAAACTTGTGATTTCGAACTCAATACATTGCCAGATTTGATTTTGTGTGATGACGGAGATACAGGTATTTTTGATTTTTCTGATTATACTAATTTAGTGTATAATGCTAATTTAGGTTACACGGTTACTTATTATACTTCAGAAACAGCTGCAGAAAACGCTGACACTGCAGAGCAGATAGATAATGCAGATATTAGTGCATATCCTGGTACTGATGGCGAAATCATTTGGGTGCGTGTACAAGATGATACCAACACTGATTATTATCAATTGACCTCATTCACACTCCATGTATACCCCAACCCAACGATCAACCCTAACCAAACAGCGATGTACGGTTGCGAGGTTAGCGGTACAGGCGGAGCAGGCGAGTTTGATTTGAGCATGAACGTAGGCAACATCACCATGAACGAG
>JBFHGP010000032.1:0-19984 GCA_041583035.1 Flavobacterium sp. | reverse complement strand
TCAAGAAAAAGCTTTGTTGGATCAAAACTTTATCAAAGATGAAAGCAAAAAAGTAGGCGATTATGTAAACGACTTTGGCGTTGAAATCACAGGTTTCAAACGTGTTATGGTCGGATAATCATCTCTCATAAATAATCAAAAAGCCATCCTATTTGGGTGGCTTTTTGCGTTAGTGGCGAGTAAATGTAGTTTTGATAAAGGTGTCTTTTTTGGGGCCAACGATGCGTGTTTCTAGGTAAAATTGCTGTTGGTTGATTAGTTGATAAAAACCATTGTAGCTATCTGAAACACAAAGGTGTTGGCAGGTGGCTACTAGTTGATTGGTTGTTTTTTCATGTTGATATTCTTGGTACAATTTGCCTTGATCAAATCCGTCATTAAAAAACACTCGCATAACTTTGTTGTCAAAATGATACAAAAAACTTCGACGAAACGGAAGCTTTGTTTGTGTGTTTACAACCAAGGTTTTTCCAGACTCGTTATATGTATGTTCAAAATTGTTATGAGCTACAAAAGACGCTTCGCCAGCGCCTGTTGCATACAGTTTTTGTGCAATAAAAATTTTGCGAGACAACGTCCATTTTCCGGTAAAATAATCTATAAATGAAGTCAAGTTACTTTTTTCTAATGATAAAAACACTGATGATAAATCCAATAAAAGACGGGATAATCCATTCGAGTTGGTATTGATACAAAGGTAACGAATTAGCCATGGTTTGCGCCAATTCTTCTGTCGGATTTAACGTTGCCCACAAGCGTGCGCCGGATAAAACTGTTGTGATGATGAGCGCAGTGGCATAAGGTGTTTTAGATAAAATATTTCTGCCAAATAACAACACAGTTAATATTAAAATTAATGTAATTGGATAAACAAATGCCAATATTTTTCCGGCATAATCAGTAATTGTTTCTACACCATTGATGGCAAGAATTACAGAGATAAGTGTACACATGATTACGCCTTCAGCATAGCCTAGTTTTTTGTTGGTCAATCGTTCAAAAAAGTTGGCTACTGCTGCGGTCAGAGCCATAGCAGTAGTAAATCCGGTCAGTATGGCTAAAATCGACAATAAATAGATGCCGTTTCCGTTAAAAATTTGTTGAGAAACACTTACCAAAAATTCGCTAATTCCTTTACTGTTGTCTAAGTTGTGAAGGCTGCCTAGCCAATATAAACCTAGATAAAAAACAAACATCAAACCTGCAGCTAACAAACTCGATTTAAAAACGATTTCTCTTTTGGAAATATCGTCAGTAAAACCTCTGATTTTGGCTCCGCTAATCAATATAACCGCAAAAATAACTGCACCCAAAACATCGAGTGTATTGTAGCCTTCGGTAAAACCAGTGTAAAAATTATCTGTAGTAGACAAACTGTTGGGTTCGCTAGAGCTGAATATACCGAGTGCAATAAAAATACCAAGTAATAAAATCAGTGTAGGAGCGAGGTATCTGCCAATGATTTTGATGGTTTTGTCATACGAAAAAGACAACGCCAGCACGCCAGCAAAAAACACGACCAAGGCCCAAACATTTTGCGCTTCGGGATGGATGGGTAAAACGGCGGTTTCGTACACAAAAGCGCCAGTGCGCGGAATCGCAATAAACGGGCCTACGCACAAAATAATGATGGTAGCCAAGATGTATCCGACGGTTTTGTTGGCTCTTTTGCCGAGGTCGGTAAAGTAATTGCCCGAAAACAAAACTGCCCAAATTGCCAATAAGGGAGCAAAAACGCCCATGATAGAAAATCCTGAGAACGATATCAGCCAGTTGCTGCCAGCATTGTGTCCTAAACTAGGTGGTAATAAAAGATTGCCTGCCCCAAACAACATGGCAAAAATACCCATACCTAACACAAAAATTGAACGGTTTTTTTTGTCAAAAGCCATAAATAAAAATGTTAATTTTATCAAATATAACAAATTGAAATCAACTGACAATCAAACGCTTTTAATTATTCTAATTTTACAAGAGAAAAAAAATTGAATCAGTCTAAATCTCAGAAAAAAATGGTATTTTCGCTTTTCTAAATCAAGCAGTATGTCAGCAAAAGAAAAATCGCTTAATTTTATAGAACAAATTATAGAAGAAGACCTCAAAAATGGTTTGGATAAACAATCGTTGCGTTTTCGCTTTCCGCCAGAGCCCAACGGTTATTTGCACATTGGTCATGCTTCGTCAATTTGTTTAAACTTTGGGCTTGGACTTACTTATAACGCTCCAGTAAATTTGCGTTTTGACGATACCAATCCTAGCAAAGAAGAACAAGAATATGTAGATGCAATCAAGCGCGATGTAGAATGGCTAGGCTTTGAATGGGCGTCTGAATGTTACGCGTCAGATTATTTTCAGCAGTTGTATGAATGGGCTGTAGAGCTTATCAAAAAAGGAGTTGCTTATGTAGACAGTCAATCGTCTGAAGAGATTGCACGCCAAAAAGGCACTCCCACACAAGCGGGTGAAGCTTCGCCTTACCGCAATCGCCCAGTAGAAGAAAACCTAGATTTGTTCGAAAAAATGAAAAATGGCGAATTCAAAGAAGGCGAACACATCCTTCGTGCCAAAATAGATATGAGTTCTCCCAATATGTTGATGCGCGACCCGATTATGTACCGTATCATCAATGCTAGTCATCACCGTACAGGCGATAAGTGGCATATTTATCCAATGTATGATTGGGCGCATGGCGAGAGCGATTATGTAGAGCAAATTTCACACTCTTTGTGCACATTAGAGTTTTTGCCACATCGCGAGTTGTACGATTGGTTTTTGGATCAAGTGTATGAATCAGAAAAAGTACGCCCAAAACAGCGCGAGTTTGCTAGAAGAAATTTATCACATACTGTAGTTTCTAAGCGTAAATTATCTCAGTTGGTAGCCGAAGGTCATGTGAATGGTTGGGACGACCCAAGAATGAGTACCATCTCTGGAATGCGCCGACGAGGATATACCCCACAAGCAATCAAAAATTTTGCCGATACCATCGGGATTGCCAAACGTACCAACCTGATTGATGTGTCGTTGTTGGAATATTGTGTGCGTGAAGATTTGAATAAAATTGCCAACCGTGTGATGGCGGTGCTCAATCCCGTAAAACTGATTATAGATAATTATCCAGCAGGTGAAGAAGAATGGTTAGATGCAGAAAACAACCCAGAAGAAGAAGAAATGACTTACCGCAAAGTGCCTTTTTCTAAAGAGTTGTTTATCGAGCGTGAAGACTTTTTAGAGAATGCGAGCCGTAAGTTTTTTAGACTGACTTTGGGCAAAGAAGTGAGGTTGAAAAACGCATATATCATCAAAGGCGAAAGCGTAGTGAAAGATGCAGACGGAAACATCACCGAGATACATGTAACTTACGACCCAGATTCGAAGTCGGGTAGCGGGACAGAAGCCTCAAAACGAAAAGTGAAAGGAACCATTCACTGGGTGTCAGCAATGCATGCGATACCAGCCGAGGTAAGATTGTATGACAGATTGTTTACCCATGAAAATCCGGACGGAAATAAAGAAATTGATTTTAAAGAATACATCAATCCAGATTCGTTTGAAAAAATAACAGCCTATGTCGAGCCAAGCCTAAAAACAATCAAGCCAGAAGACAAAGTGCAGTTTCAACGCATCGGATATTTTACTGCCGATAAAGATTCTACCGCCGACCATTTAGTGTTCAACAAAACTGTTGGCCTCAGAGATACTTGGGCAAAACTAGAGCAAAAATAAAGCTCGACTTTACTTTTTAATTAAAATTACTTGTTACGGATATGTCAATTATTTTCTGACATATCCGTAACTGGTTTAATTTTTGTACCTTTCGATAAATAAAACCTCGAAAAGGTTAATAATACATTATGACAAAAAAAAATATCAAACGAAAAAAGAAATCGAAAGATTATTCTAATCAGATACTCAAATTTTTAGCGAAAAATTCGACTAAAAGTTTCAATTATAAGCAATTAGCAGCTGCGCTTGATGTAAAAGACACCAAGGGCAGAAATACCATTATCAAAAATCTCAAGGTAATGGCGGCGCAAAACACCCTCGAAGAGGTAGAGAGAGGCAAATATATTATCAATGAGCAAAGCAATTATCACGAAGGCATCATTGATATGACGCAACAAAAATCTGCTTACTTGGTTTGCGAAGATTTGGAAGACGATTTGTATATCTCGACCAACAATCTCAACAGAGCTTTTGATGGTGATTTGGTCAAAGCGTATGTTTATCAACGCAGAAAATCCAAAAAACAAGAAGCCGAGGTAGTCCAAATCATAGAGCGCAAACGCACCGAGTTTGTAGGCGTGGTCCAAATGCACAAAGATTTTGCCTTTGTTGTGCCGATGCAAAACAAAATGTATGTCGATTTTTTTGTGCCTAAAGAAAAGCTAGGAGAAGCGCAAGACGGCGAAGTTGTAGTAGTAGAAATGGGCGATTGGCCAGAAAAATCTAAAAATCCGTATGCAACGGTCAAAAAAGTTTTGGGTAAACCAGGCGAGCATCATACAGAGATTCACTCTATATTGGCCGAATATGGATTACCACTAGACTTTCCGCCAGAAGTAGAGCATTTTGCTCAAAATATAGATACCAGCATTCAAGAAAAAGAAATTGCCAAGCGCCGCGATATGCGCGATGTGTTGACGTTTACTATCGACCCCAAAGACGCTAAAGATTTTGATGATGCCTTGTCATTCAGAACTTTAGAAAACGGAAATGTAGAATTGGGAGTGCATATTGCTGATGTTTCGCATTATTTACAAGAAGGAACCATTTTGGATGACGAAGCTTATCAACGAGCAACCTCTGTATATTTGGTAGATAGAGTAGTGCCGATGTTGCCCGAAGTATTGTCAAATTTTGCTTGTTCACTGCGTCCGCATGAAGAAAAATATACTTTTTCTGCCGTGTTTGAGCTCAATGACAAGTCTGAGATTATCAATCAATGGTTTGGCCGTACAGTAACCTTATCTGACCAACGATTGGCATACGAAGAGGCACAATATGTGATAGAAACCTCAGATGATACGATTCCGGAAGAAATTTCAATCACCGGACAATCACAAAAAATAGATGGCCAAGTAGTCAATGCTATTCTTACCTTAGATAAATTAGCCAAACAATTGCGTCTAAAACGCATGGCACATGGTGCGATATCTTTTGATAAAGTGGAGGTAAAATTTAACCTTGACGAACAAAATAATCCTATCGGAGTGTTTTTTAAAGAGGCTAAAGATGCCAACCACCTCATTGAAGAGTTTATGTTGTTGGCCAACCGTAAAGTTGCAGAGTTTATCGGTAAACAGAAAAAAACTTTTGTGTACCGTATCCATGACGAACCCGACCAAGACAAGTTGTTTAATCTGCAAGGTATTGTCGGAAAATTTGGGTATAAACTCAACTTCAAATCACCAAAAACTATTAGTCAGTCGCTCAATCAATTATTGGTTGATGTAAAAGGCAAAGGCGAGCAAAACATGGTCGATACTTTGGCTATCCGAAGCATGAGCAAGGCGGCTTATTCTACACAAAACATAGGTCATTATGGCTTGGCGTTTGATTACTATTCGCATTTTACCTCGCCTATTCGTCGTTATCCCGATGTGATGGTGCACCGATTGTTACAATACTACCTAGACGGCGGAAAATCGGCCAATGAAGAAGTGTACGAAGACAAATGTTCGCACTGTTCTAACCGCGAAGTGATGGCGACTAATGCCGAGCGTGATAGTGTGAAATACATGCAGGTAAAATTTATGTCTGACCATATCGGAGAAGAATTTTTAGGCGTGATTTCGGGTGTTACCGAGTGGGGAATTTACGTGGAGATTCTCGAAAATAAATGTGAAGGAATGGTGCGTACGCGCGATATCAAAGATGATTATTATACTTTTGACGATACCCAATATGCGCTAGTAGGCGAAGCTTCTGGCAATAAATATCAACTGGGCGATGAGGTAATCGTCAAAGTAAAGAAAACTGATTTGGTACAAAAACATCTCGATTTTGCTTTGGTTGGTAAAGCCGAGGCTTAAGAAGTGTTAACGTTTTTTTGATTGCTTTTTCATTGTCCCGATAAATTGTAGTATCTTGCAAATCTGTATTTGTCGGGATAGGCAAATCAAAAATTACCTATCAGTATGGATGATATTTTAACAGGTGCATCTTTTGGATTTTTTTTGAGTTTTATGATCGGTCCGGTTTTTTTTATATTGATTGAGACCAGCATTACCAAAGGATTTCGCGCAGCATTGTCATTTGATTTAGGCGTAGTTTTGGCAGATATTTGTTTTATCGCCATTGCATATTTTAGTAGCTTTAGCCTTGTCAATAAAATTAAAGACGACCCAGCCCTATATATTTTTGGCGGAGGTGTGATGGCTGCGTATGGGTTTATATCTTTTGTGCGCCTAAACAAACTCAAGCGTACCGAAGTGCATGTAGAAACCGATGCGTACAAAAAAAACTACTTTACCCTTGCTGCCAAAGGTTTTTTGCTCAATTTTATCAATGTTGGCGTGCTAGGATTTTGGTTGGCAATCATCATCACTATTGGCCCACAATTGGATATGAACCATAGTAGATTGCTTACTTTTTTTGGCAGTGTATTGTCTGCTTATGTAATTACAGATATTTTTAAAGTATTGTTGGCCAAGCAATTAAGACAAAAATTAACAACCAAAAATATTCTGAAAGTGAAAAAGGTAAGTTATGTTTTACTGATTGTTTTTGGCGTAGTTATCATGTCCAAATCATTGTTCAAAGAAGAGCCAGAGTTTATCAAAGACAATATTCATTTGCCCACTGCCGGACTGATAGAGTAGTTATTTTACCTCCCAGCCTTTTTCTTGCACATACTTTAGATCAAAACTTTTGGTGATAAAAGTAGTATTGGGGTGATTGTCATTGCCTAGTTTGGCAAAAGGAGTTGGTTGTTTAGCCAATTGTACAGACAAAGTTGCTTTGGTGTTTTTGTCCATCTTTAGGCTTACTTCACTTTCGTCTTGTAATACATAATGATAAGTTTGCAATTCTACCTTATGTTTTTGTTGGCTAACCACATATTTTGCGGCAGGTTGTTCTAGCCCAATAGTAGATATCCACAACGAATCTTTTGATAAAAACTTCTTTTTGTTTTTCGATTCTTCTATCGAGAAATATCCTTCTTTTGCCAGTTGCTGTATCAAGGTAATTTTGTCAGCATCTTTGCGATAACTCAGTTTGATTTCGCCAATTTTAAAAGTTGTCGATTCGTATTCTGGATGAATCTCTAGGTGATCTTCAACCAAGTTTTGTGCTTGTTTGATGGTTAACGACTCAGACTGGCAAGCAGTCAAACATAACGAACCTACAATAATGTAAAAAAATCGACGCATAATGATAAGTATTAACGGAACTATTTGGTTTACAAACAGTCCCGTTGTTGTTTTTGTTAGAATCTATAACCTACGGTTACTCCAGCATTTATCTCGATACCCATAAACTCGTCACTTACTTCTTCGCTAAAGTTTCTGGCAATACTTACAAATGGTGCAACAGAAAAAGAATCCATTTTTACCAATTTGTATCCACCACCAATACCGATGATAAAAGAGTTCATGTCGGTCTCTGTTCTGATTGTCTCACCTTCAAAGTCACGGTCTCTCTCGTAATCACCAAAACGGTATTTCACGAAAGGCGAAACCATAAATCCAGACGCATGCTCATCGTTGCGGTCGCCAAAATACATATTGTAGCTGGCAGCAATACTGTTGGTGTTAAATTTTTTATATTCGCCATTTTTGCTGCTTTCTCTCGCATAAGAAAAACGATCGTTGATATGTAAATCAAAACCAACAGATTGATTGGTATCAATAAAATGTTCGTACCCCAATTCTACTGACTGAATCACGATGGTGTTGAAGATATTAACTTTTACTTCGTTTAATGCCTGAGCGTTTACTGACGCCATTCCGCCTAAAAATGCTGCGGAAAAAAGTAATTTTCTCATAAAAATATTTTTTGCAAATATACAAAAATTAGTTTACCCAATACTTCGTCCGATCTCATCTGGGTACAATTCGGGCAACGAGTCGCTCTGCCATATTTGTTTGCTATTTACATCCATAATGGTCAGCTTACCTTCAAAGGCAGCTCCAGTATCTATATTGTAAATGTTGTGTCGATGCAATGGTTTGTCTATACCTAAGCGAGTGGTAGGCGTATGGCCGATAAAAACCTCTCGATAAACCGTTAGTCTCTGCGGATACCTCGGATCGTTTTTTGGCAACTCTTCGTCGGTTGCCAAAGCGAGTTCCCACAAAGTTCTGTCCCACCAAAAAAAGTTGGTAAAATACTCATAATCAACTCCTTTAAGGTTAGAAAAACCTGCATGTACAAACAACCTCTTTTGTTCGTCTAAGTAATAAGGCTTTAGGTTTTCAAAAAATTCAATATGCTTTTGAATGGTGTTTTTGTCGATGTTTTTATATGCTTTTATAGAAGATTCACCACCATGTTTGCGCCACAGCAGATTGTTTTCGTCTGTAGTTAGCCACCTGAGTAGCAACTCTTCGTGATTGCCTTGGATAAAAACACAGCGTTGTTTGTTGCTGAGATTGATCAAAAAATCGACAACTTCTACCGTTTGGCTCCATCCATCCACATAATCACCCAAAAAAATCAAGGTGTCATTTGGCGACACACGAGCGCGCTCCAAAACTTGTAACAAAGCTTTGAATCCGCCATGAATATCTCCTATCACATAAGTTTTCTGCATAAGTTAAAGATAGTCATTTGTTTTCAATCCTCCTTAAAAAAATAAAAAAATATGCTAAACAGTGCTTAAAAATATGATTCGAACTACATATTTAACCATTCATTAACAAGGATAATAAAAATTAATTTATCAATTTGTCATGGTAAAAATAATGAAGAGAAAACCATGATAGAAACTGCCACAAATACTACAGACATTCGAACAATTAACGAAAAAATTGAAAGAGAAAGCGCTTTTATTGATTTGTTGGTGAATGAGATGAACAAATCGATAATCGGACAAAGACACATGATCGACCGTTTGCTAATCGGTTTGCTCGGGCAAGGACACATATTGCTAGAAGGAGTGCCAGGTTTGGCAAAAACATTGGCTATCAATACCTTGTCAAAAGCTGTTGATGGGTCGTTTAGCAGAGTGCAATTTACACCCGATTTATTGCCTGCAGATGTTGTGGGTACGATGATTTACAATGTCAAAGAGAATGATTTTTCTATCAAAAAAGGACCGGTTTTTGCCAATTTTGTTTTGGCTGATGAGATCAATCGTGCGCCGGCAAAAGTACAATCGGCTTTGTTAGAAGCCATGCAAGAGCGCCAAGTAACAATCGGCGACAGCACACATAAGTTGCCCAAACCGTTTTTGGTGATGGCTACACAAAACCCAGTAGAGCAAGAAGGTACTTATCCGTTGCCAGAAGCACAAATGGACAGGTTTATGCTCAAAACAGTGATTGATTATCCAAAGCTCGAAGAAGAGCGATTGATTGTGCGTCAAAATCTAAATCCGGCAGCGAATACCATCAATCCGGTGGTGACCTTGGATCAGATAATGAGAGCGCAACAGGCTGTTAGCGAAGTGTATATGGATGAAAAAATCGAGAAATATATACTAGATATTGTTTTTGCTACGCGTTTTCCGGAGCAATTCAAATTATCAGAATTAAAACCATTAATCAGTTACGGCGCATCGCCTCGTGGTAGTATCAATCTTGCCCTGGCAGCCAAATGTTATGCGTTTATCCGTCGTCGCGGTTATGTAATACCAGAAGATGTGCGCGCTGTGGTAACAGACGTTTTGCGTCATCGTATCGGGATTACCTACGAAGCTGAGGCCGAAAATGTAACCACCGAAGATTTGATTAGTCGTATCGTCAATGAGGTAGAAGTGCCTTAATCTTTTGTTTCTCTGTTAGCCCAAGAGTTAGCCTAGATTTTTCAACTTTAAATTAATCAAATAAGTGGATACAAAAGATATTTTGCAAAAGGTAAGACGTATTGAAATCAAAACCAAGCGGCTTAGCGATCATATTTTTTCTGGAGAATACAATACTTCTTTCAAAGGAAAAGGAATGTCGTTTGCAGAGGTGCGTCAGTACCAATACGGTGATGATATCCGATCGATAGATTGGAATGTGACCGCGAGACAGCAAGAGCCTTATGTAAAAATATTTGAAGAAGAGCGCGAACTCACTTTGATGCTTTTGGTAGATGTGAGTGCTTCGCAAAACTTTGGTTCGGCTCAACAATTCAAAAAAGATATCGCTACCGAGATTGCAGCTACTTTGGCTTTTTCGGCAATCAATAATAACGATAAGGTAGGCTTGATGCTTTTTAGCAACGAAGTCGAACTATTTATTCCGCCCAAAAAAGGAAAATCTCATGTTTTGCGCATCATCCGAGAGTTGATTAGCTTTGCACCCAAGAATACCCAAACAGATGTCAGCGCAGCATTGACTTATTTTTTACAAATAATGAAAAAGAAAACCATCGCGTTTGTCATTTCAGATTTTGTAGATGTTTCGCTAGGTCATCAACTCAAAATTGCGGCAAAAAAACACGATGTTACAGGCATACAAGTGTATGACAAACGAGAAAAAAACATGGAAAACATCGGTTTGGTGTTGATGAAAGACGCAGAAAACGGCACGTTACAATATGTAGATACTGCAGACAAACAGTTGCGACAAGCTTATGATGAGCATTTTGCCAATCAGCAGCAGAGTTTTGTCAATGGTTTTAAAAAGTCGGGCGCAGGCGCTATCCAATGCGAGGTGAACGAAAGTTACGTAAAAAAATTATTGGCATATTTTAAATCACGATGAGAATGAACAACGCACTATACAGTCTATTTTTATTCATGTCTTTCGGATTATTTGCGCAAAATCCGGTGAGCTCTACGGTCGATTCTACCGCTATTCACATCGGGTCTGCTTTTACGTACACCATTATTGCTCAAGGTGATAATACAAGCAAAATTACTTTTCCGGAGAGCCAGTTGATTGGAGATTTTGAGGTTTTAGAATCTTCGCCAGTCGACACTCTGATTCAGGATAAAAACACAGCGTATAGCAAAAAATATCTGCTGACACAATTTGATTCGGGCAGCTACAACATTTCTCGACAATCGGTTTATATCAACGGAAAAAATTATCAAACCGATTTGCACAAAATCGATGTTTTACCAGTAGTCGTTGATACCCTCAAACAACCGATGTACGATATCAAGCCTGTGATAGGAGGTACAGTAGATACGTCTAACCTAATCTATTATATACTCTCCATTGTATTGGTTTTGATAATCGGCGGATTGATTTATTGGTGGATAAACCGCAAACAAAAGAAAAACCTTACCGAAGAAGATTTGTACAAAACGCCATTAGAAAAAGTGCTCAAAGAGTTACATTTGCTAGACGAAAAACGATTGATTGCCAATGGGAGTATCAAAGCATATTATTCTGAACTGACAGATATTGTACGTGATTACACAGAAGAAATTTTTGAAATTCCGGCAAAAGAATCTACTTCATCAGAACTTATTCAACACCTTTTTCGCGTTACCCAAGATAAAAAAGTAAACATCAGTCGATCGATGATTAACCGATTAAATTCGGTTTTAAAAAATGCCGATTTGGTAAAATTTGCCAAAATGGAACCTGCCATTAGCGAGATTGACGCTGATAGACGAGTGGCCGAAGAATTTTCTACGACGGTTGATAAAGCGGTAGAACACCTTGATGAAGAAAGGTCTGAGAGAGTAAAATTGCGAGAGCAGCGCTTCAAAAAACGTAAACAAATACGTACTTGGGTGCCTATTGGTGTAACCAGTTTTTTGCTCTTGGTCGTGGGCGGTGTGTATGCCTACAACACCTTGTCTGATAGTAATATGTGGGCAATTTTTGAGTCGAATAAAAAACTGTATGAGCAAGAGTGGCTTACAGATAGTTACGGAATGCCAGCAGTAAACGTACAAACGCCAAAAGCACTCCAACGTGTGGCGGTGGCTAAAAAGCAAGAAGCTAAGCCTTCGCCTGAAGCCGAATTTGTTTATCTCAACGAGCATACCGATTTGTATTTAAATATCAAAACAACTCAATTAAGCAGCACAGAAGAGGTGAGTTTACAAGGATTGATTGACCAAAAAATCAGAAAGTTTGAAACCGATTTTTCTGCAACCAATATCCAACACGATAGTCAAAAACTAACATTACAAGGCGTAGAAGGCATGCATGTAAAAGGTAGTTTTAACGGATTGTTGTCAGACGATATGTCAGTAGCTGATTATCAGTTTGAGTGGTATGTGTTTATACAACCCTCAGGCACACAAGAGCTGGCTGTGGTTTTTGAAAAAGACGATGCATTCGGACAAAAAATTGCAGATAAATTTTTAGAATCTTTACAATTTAACCCTGACCAAAAATGATAGAGAATATACAGTTTTTCCATCCATCGTTTTTGTGGTTGCTATTGCTGGTGCCATTGTATGTATGGTATTGGTTAAAAAATAAAAACAAAGAAAAACCAACACTGACGATGAGTTCGTTGCAAGGTTTTGGTGCAAAAAAGTCAAAGCTGCAAAAGCTTATGCCATTTTTTATGGTGGCCAATGCCTTGGCTATTGCTGCTATTGTGATCGCCCTAGCGCGCCCTCAAAGCATTACCAATCACACCAAAATTAAATCTACTCATGGTATAGACATTGTCATGGCGATTGATGTATCTGGCTCGATGTTGGCGAAAGATTTACAACCCAACCGCCTAGAAGCACTAAAAAAAGTAGCCAACAATTTTATTGATGAGCGCATCAACGACCGCGTAGGCCTAGTAGTGTATGCAGCTGAGGCTTATACCAAAACACCCGTTACCAGCGACAAAACCACTTTGCACAGAGCGTTGAGCAGTATTGCGTATGACCAAGTTATACAAGATGGTACAGCTATTGGCGTAGGTTTGGGAACGGCGGTCAATCGTCTCAGAGATAGTCAGGCCAAGAGCAAAGTGATTATTTTATTGACAGACGGTGTGAACAACGCTGGCGTAATCGACCCTATGATTGCTACAGAAATCGCCAAAGAACGCGGTATAAAAGTGTATACCATCGGGATAGGGACTAACGGGGTGGCAGAGTCGCCTTATTTTTTACCAAACGGACAAATAGGATATCGCCCAGCGCCAGTAGTTATCGATGAAGATTTACTAAAAAATATTGCAAAATCTACTGCTGGTAAGTACTTTAGAGCGACAGATAGTGGTAAGTTACAAGCGATTTATGATGAGATTAATCAATTAGAAAAAACAAAAATAGACGAACTCAAATATGTGCAAAAAGATGAGCTATACCGCCCTTTTGTTGTGGTGGCTTTGCTGTTGCTAACTTTGAGTTTTGTATTAAGGAAAACACTTTTTAAAGGTTTTATATAACGATATGTGGCAGTTAGACAATACATATTATCTCTTACTTTTGATCATTATACCCATTTTGGTTTTGCTGACTTTTTGGTACTTTCGCTGGCAAACCAAAAAACAATCGAGTTTTGGCAATGGCGGATATTTAGCTAAGCTAGCACCCGAAATTTCGCGTCCAAAGGTCGTGCTCAAAGCTTGTTTGGCTTTGGCTACTATTCTGTTGTTGATATTGGCCTTAGTCAACCCCAAAATTGGTGTAAAAACAGAGACTGTCAAACGCCAGGGGATAGATATAGTCTTTGCTATTGATGTATCCAAAAGTATGCTAGCTCAGGATATTGCACCCAACAGATTAGAAAAAAGTAAACAATTGGCGACCCAAATCATCGACCATTTGGGGACAGATCGTATCGGGATTGTCGGATATGCCGGACAAGCTTTTCCGATGCTACCTATCACCACCGATTATAACATGGCCAAAATGTATCTCAAAGAAATGAATACCGATATGGTATCGTCTATGGGAACGGCCTTGGCAGATGCTATCGAGGTGAGCAGTAACTATTTTGACGATCCCAATACCAGCAAAGTGATTGTCTTGCTCTCTGATGGCGAAGACCATAGCGAGCGCATAGACGAGGCTGTTGAGATAGCCAAAGATAAAAACATTAGTATTATCACCATTGGCGTGGGTACCGAAGAAGGAGGTAAGATTCCGGTGCGTGAAAACGGCAAAACTACTTTTAAAACTGATGCTGAGGGCAATGAGGTGATTACTGTGATGAACCCAGATACTTTGCAAGAAATTGCCGAGGCTACTAATGGCGGATTTATCTTGGGTAACCACACAGCTGAGGTGGTAAAATTGGTCGAAGACAATATCAGAAATATCAAAAAAACGGATTTTGAATCGCAAGAAATTGCTGACTTTCAATCATATTTTCAATGGTTTTTAGGTTTAGCTTTATTGCTGATAGTTATCCAACTATTGATGAGCGAACGTCAAACCGCTTGGATCAAAAAACGAAATTTGTTTAACGATAAATCATAATCATGCATAAGTTATTTTTTTATATCCTTTTTCTTCTTGCTGTTTTGCCTATTTGTGCGCAAAACAACGCTAAAGAAATAGCCAACGGAAACCAAAATTATAATGCAAGGCAGTATGCTCAGGCAGAGCAACAGTATCGTCAGGCAAAGGCTGGCTCGATTAATCATGCACAGTCAAACTACAATGCGGGCAATGCTATTTATCGACAATACCAAACAGGCGAATCGGTGGGGCATTATCAAAAAGCATTAAAATCGGCAACGACAAAAAAAGAAAAACACCAGATTTTGCACAATCTTGGCAATGCTTTTATGAAACAAAAAAAATATCAGCAAGCCGTGGATGCTTATAAAAATGCTTTGCGAAACAATCCGTATGATGACCAAACCAGATACAACTACGCTTTGGCCAAAAAAATGTTGAAAGAAAATCCGCAAGATAACCAGGACAATCAAGACAAAAACGACGACAAGAAGGATAATCAAGACGATAAAAAAGATCAAGACCAAAAAAACAAAGACAATCAAGATCAGCAGAATAAAGAAAACCAAGATAAGAAGGACAACCAAGACAATCAAAACGAGCAAAATAAAGATCAACAAGATCAGCAAAAAGATAAAAAAGAGGATAATAAGCAACAGCCAAAAAATCCTCAAGAACAAAAACAAGAGCAGCAAAAACAGCAGATGGACAATATGTTGCGTGCGTTAGATAATCACGAGAAAGAAGTGCGAAAAAGAGTACGTGAAAAAGACAAAGAAGATGCGCAACCTGTTCGTGCACAGTCTAATAAAGATTGGTAAAAATGCAAAAAAAACAACTCATATACACATTTTTGGCATTGTGTACTAGCCTTGCCACAATGGCTCAGTTTCAGTTTAGAGCTGAGGTGAGTCGTGAGTCTATTGGCATCAATCAGGTAGTAGAATGGAGCTTGGTGATGAATGCTGATGGTGATAACTTGGCATTGCCAGAGCTAGAAGATTTTGAGATTGTTGGCGGGCCGATGCAGTCTGTCAATCAAACAATCGTCAATGGTCGCCGCAGTTATCAGCGGTCTTATACATTTTATCTCAAGCCATTAAAAAAAGGTAAACTGACCATTGGTAAGGCAGAGGTTACTTATGAAGGGAAAAAATATCAGTCGTCACCTATAGAAATTGAGGTGGGCGATGCTGTTGAAGAAAAACCTAGACGTCAGCAAAGACAGAGAAGAAATTTGTGGGACGATTTTTTTGGAGGTCAATCAGCACAACAACGAGAGCAAGTAAATCAAGAAAATTGGGGGAAAGGAGTGTTTTTGACTGCCGAAGTCTCTAATGATAATCCGTATGTAAACGAACCTATTTTGGTAACTTTCAAATTGTATGTAAGTCATTATGCCGGGATTCGAAGTTTAGAATTGCTCGAAGCACCGCAGTTTGATGGTTTCTGGAATCACACTCAAGACGAAAAAGATCTCAAGGTCGAAATCGGTAAATATAAAGGCAAAGAATACCGCGTGGCAACCATCAAAAAATCTATTTTGATGCCTCAAAAAGAAGGCCGATTAACCATCGACCCGTTGTCGTTTAATATCGTTGTTGAAGAGTTTACAGGCAACTATGACTGGTTTGGCAGACCCGAAACAAAATTGAATAAAAAAGAATTTTCTACCGGCACCAAAGTTATTCAGGTCAAATCTTTGCCGTTAGAGAATCAGCCTGCCAATTTTACAGGCGCTGTAGGTCAGTTTGATTTTTCAGCAACCATTAATCAAAATACTATCAACGCCAACGAGGCGGTAGAACTCACCATTACGGCAAAAGGCAATGGTAATTTGCAACTTTTTACCTTGCCCAAACCTGTTGCACCATCGAGCTTGGAAATATACGAACCCGAATTGATTGAAGATATCAGCAAAAACTTTTCGTCTGGGATGAGTGGTGCCAAAACAGAAAAATATGTGATTGTGCCACAATACAAAGGTCAATATACCATACAGCCGATGTCGTTCAGCTATTTTGACCCAAAAACCAAAAGCTACAAAACAATTACAACAGACGAAATTGTGGTAGAAGTGCCTCAAGGGCCAGACTTGCCGTCAAATTCGCCAGAAAAAAATTCGCTCAAAAACACCGATGAGTTTGTCGATATTTTGAAACAAATTGATACAACAGTGGAGCAACCCAACGATTTTTGGCAATCCAATCGTTTTTACGTGATGCTTTTTTTGCCATTAATCATTGCGCCAGCAGTGGTTGGATGGTCGCGTTGGCAAAATAAAAAATTGTCAGATACGGCAGGTATCAGAAACAAAAGACATCAGCGATTGGCCAAAAAATACCTGAGCGCAGCCCGCCAACAGATGGGGCGAAAAGAACCTTTCTACGAGGCTTTAGAACGTTGTTTACACAATTTCTTGAAAGCCAAGTTGCACATCGAAACCTCAGAAATGAGTTTGGATAATATTTCAGAGTTATTGTCTCATCATCAAATAGATGAGTATGATATTGATCAATTTATCACACTCAAAAACACCTGTGAGATGGCGAGATATTCACCGTTTGATATCCAAAATATGCAACAAGATTTTGATCAAGCAGTGACAGTAATCGACCAATTAGACAAACAAATAAAATGATAAACAGATGAAAAATTTAGTCATAATTATACTTATTTTCGTCCCAAACATGTTTTTGTTTGCACAAAACGATGCTTTTGACCAAGCGAATGGGTTGTACGACCAAAAAAAGTTTGATCAAGCAATACCGTTGTACGAATCATTGTTAGGCGAAAACACGCACAAAGAAGTTTATTTTAACCTTGCCAATGCGTATTATCAACAACGCAACACGGCCAAAAGTATTTATTATTACGAAAAAGCGTTGCAATTAGACCCCGATTTTACCGCAGCGCAAACCAATCTCAAATTTGCTCAAAAAACACGATTGGATGAGTTTGATGAAAAAACCACTTATCGCTCATCTGCCATTTGGCACCAGACTATCGGTTTTTTTGATACCCAAAAATGGGCATTTTTTGCAGTTGCTGCATTGTGGATTGCTGCAGTCTTTTTTTGTTTGTTTTATTTTTCGAAAAACAGCAATAAAAAAAGATTGTATTTTGCTGTGATGGTGCTATCGGTTTTTGGCTCGTTGCTCGGTTTGCTGTTTGCCTATCAAGAAAATATTTATCAGCAAACAGAGCGTTATGCTATAGTCATGGCAAACGATGTAGAGGTAAAAGCAGACGGTCGAAGCATTGCCAAAACTATCGAAGTTGTCAATGAAGGCACAAAAGTTTTTATCGAACAGACCGACGGAAAATGGAGCAAAATTTTACTACCTGACGCTACAGAAGGTTGGGTTTTGATGTCAGATATCAAAGAGATATAAAAATACAATTAATTATCAAATACTAAGTCCGTAAACATGTTTCTGTTTGCGGATTTTTGCTATTTTTGCACTATGGCAAAACAAGATGACAATTTTAAAAATGTGATTTCGCACGCAAAAGAGTACGGATATATTTTTCCGTCTAGCGAAATCTATGATGGGCTCGGCGCTGTATATGATTACGGGCAAAACGGAGCAGAATTAAAAAAGAACCTAAGAGAGTATTGGTGGAAAGCGATGGTGCAATTGCACGAAAACATCGTTGGTATTGATGCGTCTATTTTTATGCATCCAACCACCTGGAAAGCCTCTGGGCACGTAGACGCGTTCAACGACCCATTAATCGACAACAAAGACTCCAAAAAAAGATATAGAGCTGATGTGCTGATCGAAGATTATTGTGAAAAAATCTACCAAAAAGCACAAAAAGAAATCCAAAAAGCAAAAAAACGCTTTGGCGATGATTTTGATGAAGAACAGTTTGTGAACACCAATCCGCGTGTGGTAGGTTATCTACAAAAAAGACAAGAAATACTTGCACGCATGGGCAAAAGCTTGGAGGACGAAAACCTTGCCGATGTAAAAGCTTTGATTGAAGAGCTCGAGATTGCCGACCCAGATACAGGTTCGAAAAACTGGACAGACGTTAGACAATTCAACCTCATGTTTGGGACAAAATTGGGCGCATCTGCAGAGTCTGCAATCGATTTACACCTCAGACCCGAAACCGCACAAGGTATTTTCGTGAATTTTTTAAATGTGCAAAAAACAGGCCGTATGAAGGTACCGTTTGGTATTGCACAAACCGGAAAAGCTTTTAGAAACGAAATCGTTGCTCGACAATTTATTTTTAGAATGAGAGAGTTTGAGCAAATGGAAATGCAATTTTTTGTAAGACCAGGCGAAGAGCTCAAATGGTATGAATACTGGAAAGAAGTACGTCTCAATTGGCATTTGTCACTCGGGTTGGGTGAAGAAAATTATAGATACCACGACCATGATAAATTGGCGCATTATGCCAATGCCGCAGCAGATATCGAGTTTGATTTTCCTTTCGGATTCAAAGAACTTGAAGGAATTCATTCACGCACCGATTTTGACTTGAAAGCACATGAAAAACACTCAGGTAAAAAATTACAGTTTTTTGACCCAGAGACCAACTCGTCTTATGTGCCGTATGTGGTAGAAACATCAGTAGGGCTAGATCGTTTGTTTTTGGCGGTATTTTCAAAATCATTACAAGAAGAAACGCTCGAAGATGGCAGTAGCAGAACAGTGCTGAAGTTGCCAGCAGTGTTGGCGCCACACAAAGCCGCGATTTTGCCATTGGTGAAAAAAGATGGATTGCCAGAGATTGCACGCCAAATCATAGATGAGCTGAAATGGGAGTTTGCCGTTTCGTATGACGAGAAAGACGCCGTTGGCCGTAGATACAGACGGCAAGATGCGCTAGGTACTCCGTTTTGTATCACCGTAGATCATCAAACCAAAGAAGACAAGACAGTGACCATTAGAGACCGAGATACGATGCAGCAAGAGCGTGTAGCAATTGATGCACTCGACCAAATTTTGCGCGAAAAAACATCGATGCGTAATTGGTTGAAAAATAAATAATTAAAAGTGGCGAAAGCCACTTTTTTTGTGTTTTTGATTTTTTTTGAGTATATTACAAAATGCGTCAAATTTTACCATCATTCAACAAAGGTAAAAAATACGACCAATCACGTAAATTAAGTGCAGATAAATTATTTTTTAATCAAAACCATTGATTAATTTTGTACCTTCAAAAGAAAAGGCTATATTAAATGAATTCACTATCAGCAGACAAAACCAAACGCTATGACACTGCATATTTGCGCATCGCCAAAGAGTGGGGGCAATTGTCTTATTGTCAGCGCAAAAAGGTGGGAGCTATCATTGTCAAAGACCGCATGATTATCTCTGACGGATACAACGGCACGCCATCTGGTTTTGAAAATTGTTGCGAAGACGACCAAAATATTACCAACTGGTATGTGTTGCATGCCGAGGCAAACGCTATTCTCAAAGTTGCTAGGTCTACACAAAGCTGCGAAAAAGCTACGTTGTACATCACCTTGTCGCCTTGTAAAGAGTG
>JBFHGP010000031.1:0-20264 GCA_041583035.1 Flavobacterium sp. | reverse complement strand
GGCGAATGGCTCGGCTGCCATATGATAGGCGTTGGTGTCACAGACATGATCGCTGAAGCCGTTGTAGCTCGAAAACTGGAAACCACAGGGCATGAAATCCTAAAAGCTGTTCACCCACACCCAACCATGAGTGAAGCGGTGATGGAAGCTGTCGCAGCTGCTTATGACGAAGTGATTCACTTGTAAATACATAAACAATAGTCTATTCAACCCTCGAGAGTTTACTTTTGAGGGTTTTTTGTATCTTTATATTTTAAAGAGAATTTGCGTAGCATGAATCAGATATCAACCCCAAAACATAGAAGTAAACTCAGGCAATTTGTCGGAAAAGAATACTATATTCTGAAACGAAAATGGCAATGGTTTTGGGACAAAAATGAATGGGCAACTGCTGTTGATAACACCTATTTACCACACGAGGTTTTTGCGCATCAGTCGTTAATTTTACGTCCGTTAAAAGATGTAGAGATGTATTTGCAAGAAAACAAGAGAACCAATCTCGCGCTCGCCATTGCTCATTTGGATAAAATTTTGATTCAGCCAGGCCAAACTTTTTCTTTTTGGAAATTGGTAGGACGCCCTACCCAAAACAAAGGTTACCTAGACGGATTGGTCTTGCAACAAGGCAAAATAGCCGTAGATGTTGGCGGAGGACTCTGTCAGTTGGGCAATTTGCTTTTTTGGTTATTTGCTCATTCGCCACTAACAATTACCGAAAGATATCGTCACGGATATGATGTTTTTCCGGATGTGAACAGAAAAGTTCCGTTTGGTGCAGGGGCGACATTGTCTTATAATTATATAGATTTGCAAGTCAAAAACAACACACCATACAGTTTTCAATTACAATTAGGTCTTAATGACACACATCTTTGTGGCAAACTGTTGAGTGATAAAAAAATGACTGATAAATATACGGTTGAAGAAAGAAATCATTTGATACAACAACAAATGTGGGGAGGATATTCTCGACACAATCAAATTGTACAAATCGTAAAATATCCAACTACCACACAAGAAAAACTGTTGGTAGAAAACCACGCCATCATGATGTATAACCCTTTTATCGAAAGCAAAAAATAATGAATATTGTAGAAAATTTTTTATTACATCAATTAGATTTGAGATTACAAAACAGACAATTTGCGCAAGAGCTGATAGAAAAGCATCAATACAGTTGTGACCAAATGGTGGCTTTGCTAAAGCAAGTAAGCGGTCGGCAAAAAGTGACCTTGCTTTGTCTTTGTGATACTTATTCGCGAACAAATTTGGTATATTTTGCCAATGATATTCAGTTTTTTATTGATTTGGCCACAGACGAAAATCACGAAACCAACAAGCGTAGCCTGACCAATATGTATATCGCCATGCTCAAAACCAAACAGTTAACAGCCTTACAAAAAGAAAAATTGACAGAAATCGGATTTGCGTGGTTGATAGACGAATCGTTGGTGGCGACCAAGTCCAATTGTATCACTTGTTTAGATCTTTTGTCTAGAGATTACCCATGGATTAATGATGAGCTGTTGCCTATTATCGAGCAAATTTATCCAGAAATGTCGGTGTCTTTCCAGAGTCGTGCACGAAAAATCATGCAACGCAAACGAAAAAAATAGACCTACAAGCAAAAATCCTGTAGGTCGTTAATTTATCCAATTTTTATACCCAATAGTTGATAAAACTCTTTGAGTAATGCCGGATGCCCAGGCCAAGCAGGCGAGGTGGTCAGCTGCCCGTCGGTAACGGCCTTGTCTACATCTATCGCTTGATAATTACCGCCAGCAAGTGTAACTTCTGGGCCAACTGCCGGGTAAGCCGTAAGTGTTCTGTCTTTTACCACGCCAGCAGCGGTCAATATTTGTATACCGTGACAGATAGCTGCAACAGGTTTATTGGTCTCAAAAAAGTGACGAGTATAGTCTAAAACCTTCTCATTCAGTCGGATATACTCTGGCGCACGACCGCCACAAACATATAAACCATCATAATCATCGACCGTCACATCTTCAAAAGATTTGTTGAGCTGAAAATTGTGTCCCTTCATTTCGATATAAGTCTGGAAACCAACAAAATCGTGAATTGCTGTCGCGATAATCTCACCTTTTTTCTTTCCGGGGCAAACTACATCTACCTCACAACCCACAGATAATAAGGCTTGATAAGGCACCATGATTTCGTAATCTTCTACAAAATCGCCTGCTAGCATTAATATTTTTTTTGACATTTGCTTATATATTTTAAGTGTTAAGTTGTAAATTTACGAAGAATTTACGCAAATTAAAAGATGAAAACAGAAATTAGTTGGGATGATTTTTCTAAAATAGACATTAGAGTAGGTACTATTATTGATGCACAAATTTTTGAAAAAGCACTTAATCCAGCCTATAAAGTTTGGATAGATTTTGGAGAAGAAGGTGTCAAAAAAACATCGGCACAGATTACCCAACTATATGAGGTAAAAGAGATTATTGGCAAGCAAGTTTTGGCAGTGATTAACTTTCCGCCCAAGCAAATTGCTGATTTTATGAGCGAATGTTTGTTGTTGGGCGCGGTAGGAGACAACAAAGAAGTAACTTTGCTCTCGACAGATAAGCCATGCACCAACGGAATGAAAATTTCGTAATCCACAATAATATTTGTGTTTTATACGCAAATTCACAGAAACATTTACCTTTGCAGCATGAGATGGCTTCGTTTTTTATTTTTTCCGGTAGGATGGTTGTATTTGCTGATTACTTTTGTACGTAATTATTTGTACGACAATGGGTTGTTGAAGAGTTTTCGGGCCAGTGTACCCGTGATTGCAGTAGGTAACCTCAGTGTTGGCGGTACCGGAAAATCTCCACAAACCGAGTACCTTATTCGCTTGCTCTCAGACCGTTATCGAGTGGCAGTACTCAGCCGTGGATACAAGCGTAAATCGAGCGGTTTTGTGTTGGCTAACGAACAATCGACTGTAGAAGATTTGGGCGACGAGCCTTTTCAGTTTTACAGTAAATTTGACAATATACAGGTGGCTGTAGACGCCAATCGCACCCGAGGTATTCAGCAATTGTTGATGTTAGAGAATCCGCCCGAAATCATTTTGCTTGACGATGCTTTTCAACACCGCAAAGTAAAAGCTACGGCTTATGTTTTGCTTACAGCATTTGGCGATTTGTACACAGACGATTATATTTTGCCCATGGGCAATTTGCGAGAGTCTAGGCGTGGTGCTGAGCGTGCTCGATGGATTGTAGTAACCAAGTGTCCAACTGTTTTACCGATGGATGTTCGTCAAAAAATAGTGTCCAAAATTAATCCGAAAAGTCATCAGCAAGTGTTTTTCTCAACCATTAATTATGATGACAAGGTGTATAATGAGCACAGCAGTTTTGCTCTTTCTTCAATAACGACATCCGATATTTTTGCCGTAGCAGGTATTGCCAATCCTAGTTTGTTTTATCAACATTTGGGTATGCCCAAATACCTAACTTTTGCCGATCATCATCATTTTTCGCCAAAAGATATTGACAAAATTATACAACAATCGGTAGGTAAAACCATAATTACTACCGAAAAAGATTATATGCGACTCAAAGATAAGTTACCGCCAAACAAATTGTATTATTTACCTATAAAAACACAATTTTTAGACAATCAATCGATGTTTGACGAGCAAATATTGTCGTGCTGTGAAGGCAAAAATTAAGCAAAATACCCAAGGACAATTCCAAGTACAATTGCTGCCAATTTGGCAAAATTAAATTTGTGATTTTCGTTGCTTTCAAAAATTATGGTGGAAGAAATATGAAACAATATTCCTACAACTATGGCTGAAATTTCTATGTAATAATCAGTCAAAAATACACTGTTTTCTGACAAAAAAGTACCTAGAGGTGTCATCAAACCAAAGAGCGCCATCAACAGCAAAGCTTTAAATTTTGCGATACCGCCATTCAAGAAAAATAAGGTGAGGATAATCGCAATAGGGAAGTGGTGAACAGAGATTCCCCAGGCCAATTCGTGATGCTGGCTCAAAGGTGCACCCTCAAACAAAGCGTGCAAACACAAACTGATAAATAAGGTCCAGGGGATGCTGTCGCTTCGCTCTTCGCGATGTACGTGGCCGTGCTCAGCGCCTTTTGAAAAATATTCTAACACAATCTGAAAAACGATTCCGATCATGATAAACAAGCCTATTTTGCCTGCAGCACCATGGTCGTGGCTATGATCGTGCGCATGGTCGTGGTCGTGATGCACCAACGATTCGAGTTCGTGCATATACACTTCAGGCAAAAGGTGCGTAACGGTGATAGTCAACAAAAAAGCTCCACTAAAAGCGAGTAAAAGCTTTAGGTTTTTTCGGTTTTTGGGCTGAAAAATCAAGCCTATAAAAGCACCCAGCAATACGGCTGCTAATGGTAAAATATAAGTCATTTGGTAGGATTCGTAAAATTGATTTTAGCAAGCCACAAATTTAAGTTATTTTTGCAGTACGAAAGCATTTTTTTTCGTTCAATATACAAATTATGGAGAATTTTAAAATGGTAGCCAAAACGCTATTTGGCTTTGAAGATATTTTGGCAAACGAGTTGCGCATGTTGGGGGCTCAAAATGTAGAGCAAGGTGTGCGAATGGTTAGTTTTTACGGGGACAAAGGCTTTATGTACAAAGCCAACCTTAGCCTACGGACTGCATTAAAAATACTCAAACCTATCAAAACTTTCAAAGTTTTTGACGAAGAAAGTTTGTACAAAGGCGTGCAGTCGATAGATTGGTCAGATATTTTATTAGCAACCCAAACCTTTGTGATTGACGCTACTGTTTACAGCGAGTCGTTCAACAATTCTCTATTTGTAGTGCTCAAATCAAAAGATGCGGTTGTAGATCAATTTCGCGATCAGTTTGGCTCACGTCCGAGTATCGACAAGCAACATCCAGATGTGCGTATTCATGTGCATATACAAAAAGATATATGTACTGTTTCGCTCGATACGTCGGGTGCTTCGTTGCACCACAGAGGTTATCGTACATCGACCAATATAGCTCCGATTAACGAGGTGTTGGCAGCTGGTATTTTGATGCTTTCTGGCTGGCGTGGACAATCAGATTTTATTGACCCGATGTGTGGCTCAGGTACACTTTTGGTCGAAGCTGCAATGATTGCCTGTAACATTCCGCCTAATATTAACAGACGCGAATTTGCTTTCGAAAAGTGGAGAGATTGGGACGAAGATTTGTTTGATAAAATCGAAGAATCGCTGCTGAATAAAATCAAAGATTTTCCGTACCAAATCAAAGGTTATGACAAGGCACCATCAGCTGTACGAAAAGCACAAGACAATGTACAAAACGCCAATTTGGACGAATATATCACCATTGAGCAACAAAGCTTTTTTGACACCAAAAAAGAGACAAACGGGCCTTTACATATGGTGTTTAATCCGCCTTATGGTGAGCGCTTGGATATTGATATGGAGCGTTTTTACAGAGAAATTGGTGATACGCTCAAACAATCATATCCGCAAACAGAAGCTTGGTTTATCACGGGTAATGTAGAAGCGCTCAAATATGTAGGTTTAAAAACTGCTCGTCGCATTAAATTATTCAACGGAAAAATTGAATCTCGCTTGGTGAGATATGATATTTATGCCGGAAGTAAAAAAGCTAAATTTCAATACAATGACTAAACAAAACAAAGTGTTTTTTGTACAATTTATCTGTTTTGCCTTACTTTTTTTGATAGGCAAAGGCTTGTTGAGTTTTACGAGCATCACCGGGATCATCAATCCGATTGTTTGTGCTATTTTTGCCACGATTTTTTCGCCACAATTTAGAGTAATCAAAACCGACGAAGGCGAAAAAGTAATGATGCGTTTTTTGTTCAATAAAAAAATAAAAGAGGTGAAGTGGCTGTAAAATAGATGGTTAATTATTATAAAATACTTGAAATTCCTGATTTTGCTGACCAAAAAGCGATCAAAAAAGCCTATCGTGATTTGTCAAAAAAATATCATCCAGATGTCAACAAATCTGAACAAGCCCATCAATATTTTATAGTCATCAAAGAAGCTTATGAATACCTGAGCGAACCACAAAATAAACGGTACCTAGACGATATTTTGCATCGGCAAAAGCAAATGCAAAGCAGGCCACGAACGGCTAATCAATCTAACGCTACACATAATTTTCCGCCCAAAATTCATTTTTTTAGAGCCAATGCTACGCATTATTCACGCAACGATATGGTGGTGCTCGAATGGTATGTTGAGGGCGCTAAAAGTGTAGAGATTGATTACTTAGGAGCCGTCAACCATCGAGGTAAACACGGACTCAAACTCAAGCGTGTAGAAAATGAATTGGTGGTCAATATGCGAGTGTTGGGTGTTGATAATCAGTATTATTACCGAAAAATCAGCTTTGTTTACCGAGATAAAAATCCGTATATAGAAGCATGGCGATTGCAACGCCAGCAAAATCCTTTTGTTGATCAAGAACACTTCAGACCAGAGCAATTTTTTTCGTCGAATGGTCGAATCGCAGTCGAAACATTTGTGCAGCGCATCAGTTTGGTGACTTTGGTTTTTGCTTCTTTTATTTGGGTCAGCTATTGGCAAGATTGGATGTTTGTGGTTTATTTGAACATTTTTGTGTATTTGTCGATTATGCGGGCTACTTTTAGCAAGCGATTACACGATTTAGATACTAATTGGTCGTTTTTTAATTCGGTAGGATTTGGGCAAGCGATTAGCCGATTGTTTACACAACAAGGCAAAAAAAAGCCGAATAATTATGGTTTGCACAATCCGCCTTATTTTACTGATTTTAAGGAGTTTTTGTATAAACTTAGGTACAAAATTCCGATTGTTGCACCGTTGACTTTAGCCATAAATGTGTTGATGTTGATAAAAGGGATGTCAGCCTATTGGCAACCAATCGTCCAAAGAAAATTTTCTACTGCAGATTTGATTAATGACGAAGGCAGAGACTTTTATTTGGTATTGGATGATACAGAGTGTTTGAATCTTGAATCAGAAATATATTTTGCCTTAAAAAGCGGACAATACAGTAGGATTGATGTCAATCAAATGATGTTTAGTGGCGAACTCAATTCGGTAAATTTTATATCGTATGCAAATCCATCGATGAACCAAACCATTTATTATGGTTTTTTGGGCGAAAGCACAGCTTTGTTGGTTATTTTGGTGTTTTTTTTGTTTTTGCAATGGCAAATTTTTCGAATGTTTGACCATAGTCTCAACAAACAACAGTTTTCGGGTATGCTGTGGGTAATTTTTATTTTTTTGTTGTATCTGTGGAGCTTGATGTAATCACGCTTTTAGGTGTTTTTTTGTACAACGGAATAAAATAACTGATAGAATAATTGAATGATGCACCAATGTTTCCGCTAAATTTTTCGCCGTAACCCGGCAAGTATAAGTTCTCAAAGCCGTCGGGTTGTTTTTGATGAATCAACAAACTAAATCTTACCGAAAAACCCATAAAAAAATTGTCAAAAACCCTTGTTTTTACTCCGCCGACCAAGTCTAACCAATGCGCGTGCAAACCTGTACTTTTGAGATTTGGATAAATTTCGTTTTCTTCAAAATAGCCGTCTGTAGTAAAAGTTTTGTACGAATGCAATGTTTGCTCGTGTAAGCTCACGCCATAGCGACCACCCACATAAATCATGTTTTCGAGATCCATCCAATTGTTGTGCATATTGTAGTCGATACCAATTTTTAGGTACTGACCTTTGGTGGTAAAACTCAAGCGATCTTCGGCTTTGAAACGATCATCACTACCCAATTCGGCTGCGATATATACATTTTTGTTCCAGCGATAATCACCGTTAATTTCAAAACCCGAATAATTATCATCCCAAATATTTCGACTAAGTTTAAATAAATCGGCACCTACTCTCAGGCCATATCGTTGTGGATAAACAGGCGTTTTTTGGTTGTTTTCGTTTTGGGCAAAACAACCAAAAGCAGTGGTTAAAACAAAAAGACTAAAAATATATTTGAACATGGGTAGTGTCGTTACTAGTTATTTCGTTGCTATAATCTAAAGTGCTAATCCAAGCAGGTAGTTGTTGGATATCGTCTTGGGTAGCGGTAACTCTCACGCGTTCAAACACGGTGCGGTAACCACAAGCTTTAGAGACATATTGACTGTTGGTTTCATAATTAAAATTCAGCAAATTGGCACGTGTGACGGTATCATTGCCCACCCATTCTTTGAGTTCTATATACCATACGGTGTTGTTTTCGTACACTTTGAGCGGTAAAGTAAACTCGCTAATACTGCTGTATTCTACAACTGGGATGGTATCTTGATTGACATAATCCAACGCAAAACAATTGATTTGTTGCGCAGTTTTTAATTCTTCGTTATTCAATCTATTGTACAATTTGATGTTTACTTGCGGAGTATCTACATCTACGCCAGCGCACAAATCGTTTTTTTCGCATGCAACACAGCTAATTAATGCCAAAATTATCCCCAAAAAACACTTGCTTTTCTGTTTCATATATCTTTGTTCTGACTCCAAATAATGCCTTATAATTTGCTGTAAAGATACACAAAAACAATCAAATGATGTGCTTGAAATAAAAAAGCCTAATGACCGATTTGTCTGACCGATTATATTTGGTTTCCAAAAACAGGTTTACCAAATGCAACGCCAATTCTTGATTTTTGCGAATTAAGCCCAAGCTCTCAAAATAATTACTATTTTTGTAGACTAATAAGACGATAATTCATGTTGCCAAAAATAAACCCTACACAAACACAGGTTTGGAAAAAATTAGAAAATTATTTCAACAACCATCCATTATCGGCTGATGAGTCGGCAAATACGGTTTTGAGCGAGAGCGGATTGCGCTTTGATTTTTCAAAGTCAATGCTTACCGATCAAGCGCAACAGCTGTTGTTAGAGCTAGCAAATACCTGTCAGTTGCCTCAAGCGATAGATGATTTTTTTGCAGGAAAAGCCATCAACGAAACAGAGAATCGTGCTGTTTTGCACACCGCATTGCGTCAGTTTACCCCCAATGAATATTTACCTTCAGCGATTTATGAGCAAGTAACGCAAGAGCGCCAACGCATGCAACAGTTTGTAAACGAAGTTTTGTCTGGGCAGCGCACCGCTAGTAATGGTAAACCTTTTCGACAAGTGGTCAACATTGGTATTGGCGGTAGCGATTTAGGTTTGCGCATGGCATACAAAGCTTTACAACCCTATAAGAATTCGGCGGTAGATTTACATTTTATCAATAGTATAGATGCGCAACAAATAGAGCAGTTATTGAGTAAAATAGATATAGAAGAAACCCTTTTTGTGGTGGTTTCTAAAAGTTTTTCGACCAAAGAAACCCTCTCAAACGCTGAAGTATTCAAACAAATATGTCGCGAAAAATTGGGCGAGCAAGCATGGGCAAAACACTTTGCAGGTGTGACCGTTCATGCTGATGCTGCAGCAGATTTTGGCATTGCTGCCGATCAAACTTTTTTGTTTTGGAATTGGGTTTGCGGGCGTTTCAGTATGTGTAGTACTGTTGGCTTAGCTTTGGCTTTAGGACTAGGGTATGATGTTTTTGAACGGATGTTGCGCGGAGCAGAAAAGGCAGATAAACACTTCAAAAATACTGCCTTCGAAGAGAATATTCCTTTGCGAATGGCTTTGAACGGCATCGCATACACCAACTTTTTGGGTGCACAAACCGAGGCGATTTTGCCATACTCAGAGCTTTTGAGCATGTTCCCGACTTATTTACAGCAAGTAGCGATGGAAAGTAACGGCAAGCGCATCGACCGCAATGGTGAAGTAGTTGATTATGCAACTGCGCCAATCGTTTGGGGAGATTTGGGCAACAATGCGCAACATTCATTTTTCCAGCTGTTGCACCAAGGTTCTTGGTTGGTACCTGCAGATTTTATATTAGTCAAAAAATACCAACACCCTTATCATAAACATCAATTGCAATTGGCAGCCAACTGTTATGCACAAGCTGAGGCGTTGTTTAAAGGAAAATCAGAAACAGAAGTCATGCAGCAATTGCAAACCAAATCAATGTCGGACGAAGAAATTAACGCTTTGTTACCACACAAAATTTTTCCAGGTAACAAGCCATCTACTTTGATAGAAATTGATGAATTGACACCCGAAAACCTCGGTTTGCTTTGCGGATTATATGAGCACAAATATTTTGTACAAGGAATCATCTGGAATATTTATAGCTTTGATCAATGGGGAGTAGAATTAGGTAAAGAATTGGCCCTGAATTGGGAAAAACAATTGAGATCGGAAGGATAATTGATTAAAGTTTCGATTTGAAAAATAATAGTAAACAAAACATGAAAAAAATTAAAAATATAGCCTGTATAGGTGCTGGGTATGTAGGCGGACCAACGATGTCGGTAATTGCACAAAAAAATCCGGATATCAAAGTGACGGTGGTTGATTTGAATGCAGAGCGCATCCGTTTATGGAATGATACAAACTTGAATAATTTGCCTGTATATGAGCCTGGGTTGGATGAAGTAGTGGCTGAAGCACGTGGGCGCAATTTGTTTTTTTCTACCGATGTAGATACAGCTATTGCTGAAGCAGATATGATTTTTATATCAGTAAATACACCAACTAAAACTTACGGTAAGGGCAAAGGCGAAGCTGCGGACCTCAAATATATCGAAATTTGTGCCCGTCAGATTGCTGCCGTAGCGCAAAATGATAAAATAGTGGTTGAAAAATCTACTTTGCCAGTGCGTACCGCAGAGGCGCTCAAAAGTATTTTGCACAATACGGGCAATGGAGTGAATTTTCAGATTCTTTCCAATCCAGAGTTTTTGGCAGAGGGTACGGCTATTGCTGATTTACATCATCCAGACCGAATTTTGATTGGTGGAGAAAACCAAGAGGCTATTCAAGCTTTGGTAGATATTTACGCCGCTTGGGTGCCTAATGATCAAATTATTACTACCAACCTGTGGTCGTCAGAGTTGTCTAAGTTGGTCGCGAATGCTTTTTTGGCACAACGTGTGTCTAGCATTAATGCGATTTCTGAATTGTGCGAAGTCACCGGCGCCGATGTTAGCGAAGTTGCTCACGCCATCGGAAAAGATAGTCGTATTGGTCCGAAATTCCTCAAAGCATCTGTTGGTTTTGGCGGTTCTTGTTTTCAAAAAGATATCCTCAATTTGGTATATATTGCTCGATCGTATCACTTACATGAAGTGGCCGATTATTGGGAGCAAGTAATTGTGATGAACGACCATCAAAAAGAAAGATTTGCTGATAATATCATCCGTACGTTATACAATACGGTGAATGGTAAAAATATTGCATTTTTGGGATGGGCTTTCAAAAAAGACACCAACGATACCCGTGAGTCTGCCGCCATCTATGTTGCCGATCATCTTTTGGCCGAAGAAGCTACGCTGACCATTTATGACCCAAAAGTATCTGCCGCACAAATCTATGCTGATTTGGATTATTTAGGCACGCGTTCGCCAGAAGAAAATCGTCGTTTGGTAAAAGTAGTTGACGATCCGTATGAAGCTTGTTCAGCCGCTTACGCTATTGCCGTTTTGACCGAATGGGATGAGTTTGCTACTTATGATTGGGACAAAATTTACCAAGGACTTTACAAACCTGCTTTTGTGTTTGATGGCAGAAATGTATTGGACAAACAAGCCCTAAAAGACAAAGGTTTTACGGTGTATACTATCGGGACGAATAGCTGATGAGTTGGTAAAAACAATTTAAATTCTATATTTATGAAACACACTATTATAGTAACTGGAGGTGCCGGATTCATCGGTTCGCACGTGGTTCGTGAGTTGGTGACCAAATACTCCGATTATACCATCGTAAATGTAGATGCACTGACCTATGCCGGTAATCTAGAAAACTTAAAAGACATTGATCAATTACCTAATTATCATTTTGAAAAAGTTGATATTTGTGATGCACAGGCAGTTAATCGTGTTTTTGAAAAATACCAACCGACAGGCGTTATTCACTTGGCGGCAGAGTCGCATGTAGATCGTTCCATTGCTGATCCATTGGCTTTTGTGATGACCAACGTAATTGGTACGGTAAATCTATTAAATGCCGCACGCGAAATTTGGAAAGACAATTATGAGGGTAAACGTTTCCATCACGTATCTACGGATGAGGTTTTTGGTGCGTTGGGCAGCGAAGGTTTTTTTACCGAAGATACTAAATACGACCCACATTCGCCTTATTCCGCTTCCAAAGCATCTTCTGACCATTTTGTGCGTGCATATCACGACACATACGGCATGCCGATTATCATGACCAATTGTTCCAACAATTATGGGCCGAATCATTTTCCAGAAAAATTAATTCCGTTGTGTATCCACAATATTATCCATAACAAGCCGTTGCCGATTTATGGCGATGGAAAATATACCCGTGATTGGTTGTTTGTGATTGATCATGCCAAAGCGATTGATTTGGTTTTCCACGAAGGAAAAAACGGTGCTAGTTATAATATTGGCGGATTTAATGAATGGACAAATATTGATTTAGTCAAAGAATTGTGCAAGCAAATGGATGCCAAATTAGGTAGAGAACCAGGCACTAGTGAGCAGTTGATTACTTTTGTGAAAGACCGTCCGGGACACGATTTGCGTTATGCCATCGATGCCAATAAAATCAATAAAGAATTGGGGTGGTATCCAAGCGTAACCTTTGAACAAGGGTTGGCAAAAACAATTGATTGGTTTATGGATAATCAAGATTGGCTGAACAACGTCACATCGGGAGATTATCAGAAATATTACGAGGGGCAGTATAAGTAACGGAGTGACCAAGTAACAGAGTGACCAAGTGACGGAGTGACCAAGTGACGGAGTGACCATTGTAGAATTAAAAAATAAATTGTTATGAAAAGTCATAAAGATTTGATTGTTTATCAAAGATCACTCTTATATGTTAAGTCTATATATAATTTTACACAAGGTTTTCCGCTTGAAGAACGATATGGATTAACCAGTCAATTACGGCGAGCGGCTGTTTCTATACCAAGTAATATTGCTGAAGGAGCTGCAAGACAGTATCATAAAGAATTTATTCAATTTTTGTACATCGCCTTAGGTTCTTTAGCTGAAGTTGAAACACAAATAGAATTAGCTGTTTTGTTAGGGTTTAAGGGAAATATCGATAAGAATGAATTGTTGGATGAAAACGCTTCTATTAGAAGAATGTTGTTGAAATTAATTCAAAGTTTACAAAAAAATAATTAAATATAGCTGTGTCACTTGTTTACGGTGTCACTACGTTACCATATTATTACATGCAAATATCCGAAACAAAACTAAAAGGCTGTTTTATTATAGAACCACGCAAGTTTGAAGATGAACGCGGGTACTTTTTTGAAAGCTTTAACGAAAAAACATTTAACGATTTAACGGGAACAAACACTTATTTTGTACAAGACAATCAAAGTTATTCCAAAAGAGGAGTGATACGTGGATTGCATGCCCAAGCGGGAAGTCATGCCCAAGCAAAATTGGTACGCGTGTTAAAAGGCGAAGTAATTGATGTGGTTGTTGATATTCGCGAAGGTTCTCCAACATTTGGGGAGCATATGACGATACCTTTATCAGCAGAAAATAATCAGCAGTTATTTGTTCCCCGTGGTTTCTTACATGGTTTTTCGGTATTGAGCGAAGAAGCAATCTTTTTTTATAAATGCGATAATTTTTATAACAAAGAATCAGAACAAGGCGTTTTATACAATTCGCCCGAGTTAAATATCGATTGGGGAATAGAGGCAGAAGCAGAAATCGTATCAGAAAAAGATATGATTCTGCCAACGTTCAATCAGTTGTTTAAACGTTGATTTGTTTAATTGTAGAATCGTTAATTTGTTTAATTGTTGATTTGTTTAACTGTTGATTTGTTTAACTGTTGATTTGTTTAATTGTTTAACTGTTTAATTGTAGAATCGTTGAGTTGTAGAATTGTTTAATCGTTATTATGTTACTTTGTCAGTTCACCAGTTCACCAGTTCACCAGTTCACCAGTTCATCGATTCATCAAATCATCAAATCATCAAATACACAGCTCACCAAATCTCCATTTCATCAAAATAATAGGTTTATGAAGAATTACCACATTTACGCATTTGAAAAGTTAGAGGTTTATCAACTTGCTTTATCTTTTAGTGTTGAAATTCGTATGTTGATTAAATCTTTTCCGAAAGAAGAACAGTTTGATTTAACAAGACAACTGAAAAGAGCTACAGATTCTATCAGCTCTAATTTAGCGGAGGGTTCTGGTAGGTCTTCTAATTTTGATCAAGCTCATTTTACCAATATCGCTTATGCGTCAGGTCTTGAAGTAATTAATCATTTGAGTTTAGCGTTGATGTTACATTATATTACACAAGATGATTATGCTAAATACCGATTATTATTAGATGAAATTTTAAACAAATTAAATGGATTGTACAAATATCAGATTAATAGAAAGTCAAATCTTAAAAATAAAATGATATAACCGTAGAATTGTTTAACTGTAGAGTCGTTTAATTGATGATATGTTTAATTGTATAATTGTTGATGTGTTTAACTGTTGATTTGTTTAATTGTTTAACTGTCTAATTGTTTAACTGTTTAACTGTTTAATCGTTGAGTTGTAGAATTGTTTAACTGTTTATGTGTTTAATTGATGAGTTGTTTAACTGTTTAATTGTTACTACGTCACCAAATCATCAAATAATCGATTCATCAGTTCCTCAAATACACAGGTCACCAATTCACCAATTCATCAAATAATCAATTCATCAAATAATCAATTCATCAGTTCATCAATTCATCAAATAATCAGTTCATCAATTCATCAAATAATCAGTTCATCAAATAATCAGTTCATCAATTCCTCGATTCATCAGTTCACCAATTCATCAAATAATCAGTTCATCATTTCATTATGAAAATACTCATCACAGGAAAAAACGGTCAATTAGGCTCAGAATTATACGATTTACAAAGTCAATATCCGCAATACGAAATGCTATTTGTAGATAGAGAGCAAATGGATTTAAGCAATCCAAGCGAAATCCAATCGGTTTTAAATACCGAAAATCCAGAGATTATTATCAATGCAGGCGCATATACCGCTGTTGATAAAGCCGAAAGCGATCAAGAACTGTGCAATGCCGTAAACCATATTGCTGTACAAACAATAGGAGAGTGGGCCGCAGCAAACCAAGCAAAAGTCATTCATATTTCCACCGATTATGTGTTTGATGGCAACAGTGAAACGCCGTTAAAAGAAACCGATACACCAGACCCCATCAACGTGTACGGACAAACAAAGCTGCAAGGCGAACAAGCTTTACAAGCTTCAGGAGCCAACAATGTCATCATCCGTACTGCTTGGGTATATTCAGTTTACGGCGCTAATTTTGTAAAAACCATGTTGCGTTTAATGAACGAACGGGAAGAAATCGGTGTAGTTGCAGACCAAGTGGGCACGCCGACCTATGCCCGCGATTTGGCACAAGCCATCATGACGATTGTTGAAGCACCTGTGTTTGTTCAAGGAGTTTATCATTACAGTAATGAAGGCAAAATAAGTTGGCATGAATTTGCTGTAGCTATAAAAGAAATCAAAGGTTTTAGCACCAAGGTAAACGCAATAGGCAGTGACGCATTCCCAACACCCGCAAAACGACCTCATTTTTCATTGCTGGATAAATCAAAGATTAAAGAAGTGTACCAAGTTGCCGTTCCGCACTGGAAAGACAGTCTAAAAGAAATGCTTTTGAAGAGGGGGGATTGTTGATTTGTTGATATGATTAACTGTAGAATTGTTTAATCGTTGAGTTGTTTAATTGTTGAGTTGTAGAATTGTTGAGTTGTTTAATTGTTTAATTGTTGATTTGTTTAACTGTTTAATTGTTAGTATGTTACTCTGTCAGTTCATCGATTCATCAAATAATCAGTTCATCACTTCGTCACTCCGTCACTTGATAAATAGTTATATAGGTAAAAAGTGATAAGGTTATAACAGCTCTGAACTTTGTAAATTCATCAATTCATCAAATAACCAGTTCATCGATTCATCGATTCATCACTCCGTCACTTCATCACTCCGTCACTTGATAAATAGTTATATAGGTAAAAAGTGATAAGGTTATAACAGCTTTGAACTTTGTAAATTCATCAGTTCATCAGTTCACCAAATCCCCAGTTCATCAAATCCCCAGTTCATCACCAATTTACCCCGTCAGTTCATCAATTCATCAATTCATCACTTCATCGATTCATCACTTCCTCACCCATCATTAGTATACAAAATTAATTGCCAGTTAACGTTCAATTGTTTACATTTGCCTTTTAGAAGTATATTATTTAAAGCAATACATGAAAAAAATACTCATCACCGGCGGGGCAGGGTTTATAGGTTCTAATCTTACAGAATATTTTCTTGAAAAAGGGTATTTTGTTCGTTGTTTAGATAATTTCTCGACCGGATACCGTCATAATATCGAAGAATTTTTAAATAACGTCAATTATGAATTACTAGAAGGCGATATTCGTGACATAGAAACATGCCATAAAGCAGTCGAAGGTGTAGATTATGTTTTGCATCAGGCAGCTTTGGGTTCAGTGCCACGTTCGGTAAACGACCCTATCACTTCTAACGAAGTCAATGTGTCTGGTTTTTTAAATATGTTGGTAGCCGCACGTGATGCGGATGTTAAACGCATGGTTTATGCCGCTAGTTCATCTACTTATGGTGATTCTGAAAATCTACCCAAAGTAGAAGATGTTATAGGAAAACCATTGTCGCCTTATGCAGTGACTAAATATGTCAACGAATTATATGCCGATGTTTTTGCCAAAACCTATGGTATGGAAATTATTGGCTTGCGTTATTTTAATGTGTTTGGACGTCGTCAAAACACCCGTGGAGCTTATGCTGCCGTGATTCCGTTGTTTACAAAACTATTGATACAGCACGAAAGCCCGACCATTAACGGAACAGGTGAAAATTCACGTGATTTTACTTACATTGATAACGTAATCCAGATGAACGAGCGTGCGATGCTTACAGAAAATCCTGAAGCGGTTAACACCGTGTACAATACAGCTGTGGGCGACCGAACCAATCTTAATGAATTGGTGACTTATATCAAAGAGTTTTTAACTACGTATGATGAGTCTATCGCTGCAATAAAAGTCAATCACGGGCCAAATAGAGTAGGGGATATTCCGCATTCATTAGCCTCTGTTGACAAAGCAAAACAATTATTGGGCTACAAACCTACTCACGTGATTAAAGACGGACTAAAAGAGGCGGTGCGCTGGTATTGGGAGCATAAGGAGATGCTCTAATTTGTGAGTAGTAGTTGGTGGCTTGTGAATGGTGAGAAATAAACTACCAAACACATATTACCATCTCAAAACTAAAAAATATGATACAGTCTTTTCGAGATCTAGAAGTATGGCAAAGAGCAGTGTGTTTGGTAGATGATGTTTACCTTTTAACAAAGAGCTTTCCCAAAGAAGAGTTATTTGTATTAACTTCGCAGATTAGGAGATGTGTAATTTCGGTACCGTCTAACATAGCGGAAGGATTTGGAAGAAAAGGTACAAAAGAGTATCTTCAATTTTGTTATATTAGTTTAGGTTCTTTGGCGGAATTAGAAACTCAGCTAGAAATAGCTAAACGACAAGGATATATAACAGAGGATTTAGAAAAATATATTCAAGATATTATTGTAATTAGAAAACAATTGTACGGATTAATAAAAAGCTTAAAAAATAAACTATAAAATTATTACAGAAATGTAATTCAAATAATAAAAATGAATAATACAAGTTCACAACCAACCACCAACCACCAACCACCAACCACCAATCACCAAATCGCCGTTATAGGTCTCGGATACGTTGGTTTGCCATTGGCAAGATTATTTGCTACCAAATACCCAACGGTAGGTTTCGATATCAATCAATCAAGAATAACAGAATTAAACAAGGGGACAGATAGTACACTAGAGGTTTCTGATGAGGTGCTACAATCTGTATTGGTCAATGAAAATCCGTTTTCTCACCCAGCCACCCCCGGACTCTACTGCTCAGCTAATTTGGATGATATCAAAGAAGCCAATATTTATGTAGTAACCGTACCTACACCGGTAGATAAAAACAATCGTCCAGACCTTACACCATTGTACAAATCGTCTGAAACAGTGGGCAAGGTGTTGAAAAAAGGCGACATTGTGATTTACGAATCTACGGTATATCCTGGCGTAACTGAGGAAGAATGTATTCCGGTTTTAGAGCGCGTATCTGGTTTAAAATTCAACGAAGATTTCTTTGCAGGTTATTCGCCAGAACGTATCAATCCTGGTGACAAAGAACATACGGTAGAAAAAATCTTGAAAGTAACTTCAGGTTCAACTCCTGAAATCGGAAAAGTTGTTGACGATTTATACAAATCAGTAATCATCGCAGGTACACATTTGGCACCCACCATCAAAGTAGCCGAAGCCGCCAAAGTAATCGAAAACTCGCAACGCGATATCAATATTGCTTTTGTGAACGAATTGGCAAAGATTTTTAATTTATTAGAAATTGATACACATGCCGTATTGGAAGCAGCGGGTACGAAATGGAACTTCTTGCCGTTTAAACCAGGTTTGGTAGGCGGTCACTGTATCGGTGTTGACCCTTATTATTTGGCGCAAAAAGCACAAGAAAAAGGCTATCACCCAGAGATTATTTTGGCAGGTCGCCGATTGAACGACTCTATGGGCGAATATGTAGCCTCGCAAGTGGTGAAATCCATGATCAAAAAAGGTATTAACGTAAACGGTGCGAACGTTTTGAATTTAGGTATCACCTTTAAAGAAAATTGCCCCGACGTGCGCAATACCAAAGCGGTAGATGTCATCCATCATTTACAAGATTATGGTATTACAGTAACCACCTACGACCCTTGGGCTAACCCAGATGAGGTACTGCATGAATATGGTTTAACAAGCTCACAACAACTGTTCGATTCAACGATTCAACGATTCAACGATTCAACTGTAAAATATGATGCCATTGTCCTTACCGTTGCTCACAAAGAGTTTTTAGATTTAGATTTAAACCAATTCCTCAAAGACAACGGAGTAGTGTATGATGTGAAAGGGATTTTAGAAAATAGTGATAATAGGTTGTAGATAAATGGAAACCAATCGTATAGAATATAAACAAAAATTGACCGACCAGCTCGAAAAAGAGGTCGTGGCTTTTTTGAACTATACGGGAGGAGGGGTTATTTATCTTGGTATTGATAAGAAAGAAAATATAGTTGGACTTTCTGACGTTGACGAATTACAGTTGCAAATCAAAGACCGACTCAAAAATAATATTTTACCGTCTTGTTTAGGATTGTTTGATGTGGTCAAAGAGCAACAAAACGGAAAAGATATTATCAAACTCATTGTAGCAAGCGGACAGGAACGTCCGTATTATGTCAAAAAATATGGTTTGTCCGAAAAAGGCGCGTTTATCCGTGTAGGGAGTGCTTCTGAACCAATGACTGTAAAAATGATAGAAGAGTTGTTTGCCAAGCGGACAAGGAATAATATTGGGAAAATCAAATCGCCACGGCAGGATTTGAAGTTTCAGCAATTACAGATTTATTACGATTCTGAAGGAAAAACGTTAAACGAACAATTTGCTAAAAATTTGGAGTTGCTCAACGAAGACGGAGACTACAACTATGTGGCTTATCTGATGGCTGATAATAATACGACCTCGGTTAAGGTAGCGAGATATAGTGGTTCGGATAGAGTGGACTTGGCTCAAAGCGAGGAATACGGTTTTGGTTCGTTGATAAGAGCAACCAATCAGGTTTTGGATAAAATAGAGTTAGAGAATAAAACCTTTACAAAGATTACTTCCAAGCAACGTATCGAAAAAAGACAGTGGAATGCCGTAGCTTTGCGTGAAGCTGTAATCAATGCTTTTGTGCATAATGATTATACTTATGAGCTTGCTCCGAAGTTTGAGTTTTTTAACGATCGCCTTGAGATTACTTCGTATGGAGGTCTGCCACAGGGATTATCCGAAAATGAATTTTTTGAGGGAGTATCTATTCCGAGAAGCAAAGAAATTATGCGGATTTTCAAAGATATGGAGTTGGTAGAGCAATTGGGTTCGGGCATTCCGAGAGTTCTACAAACCTATGGCAGAGAGTGTTTTAAATTTTCAGATAATTATGTTCGGATGAGTTTTCCTGC
>JBFHGP010000030.1:0-20292 GCA_041583035.1 Flavobacterium sp. | reverse complement strand
CCATAATCGATGGTATTGTTTTCTGCCTGAAACTCAATTTTTGCTCCAGCTTGGGCAAAAGAAATTGCACTCACGAAGAATAAAGCGATTACTGCGAATAAATTTTTCATTTTTCTAATTTTATTTTTAATTAATAACTCAGTTTAAGACCGCTAATTTAGCCTTTTTATTGTTTAATTCTTGTTAAAAAGAATCTTTTTTAATGTAAACAATTTTTATGCCAAAAGTTTATGCACAGCAAAAAAATAATTTTTATTAGCTTTGTAGCTTAACTCAGATTAAAATAGAAGACTATGATCATTCCGGCTCAGTTTGATGCGCAAAATGCAGAAAAAAAATGGTATAACTACTGGTTAGACAACAACTACTTTCGCTCTACCCCCGACCACCGCAAGGCGTACACCATTGTTATTCCTCCGCCAAACGTCACCGGAGTGTTGCACATGGGGCATATGCTCAACAATACCATCCAAGATGTATTGATTAGAAAAGCACGCCTCAATGGCTATAACGCATGTTGGGTACCAGGCACCGACCACGCCTCTATCGCTACCGAGGCCAAAGTAGTTGCCAAACTTAAAGCAGAAGGAATAGACAAGTCGTCTCTCACACGCGAAACGTTTTTGAAACACGCTTGGGAGTGGACAGACAAATATGGCGGAACCATACTCGAACAGCTCAAAAAATTGGGCGCTTCGTGCGATTGGGAACGTACAAAATTTACCATGGACGAAGATTTGTCTCAATCGGTTATCAAATGTTTTGTTGACTTATATCAAAAAGGATTGATTTACCGTGGGTATAGAATGGTAAATTGGGACCCTGAGGCCAAAACCACACTCTCTGACGAGGAGGTAGTTTATGAAGAGCAACAAGGTAAGTTGTACCACATCAATTACCAAATAGAAAACAGCGACGAAAATATCACCATCGCTACTACCCGACCAGAAACTATTTTGGGAGATACTGCTATTTGTATCAATCCGAATGATGAAAGATACCAGCACCTCAAAGGCAAAAAAGCCATTGTGCCTATCGCCAATCGAGTGATTCCTATTATTTTTGATGAATATGTGGATATGGAATTTGGTACAGGATGCCTCAAAGTCACCCCTGCTCACGACACCAATGATTATGCTTTGGGCGAGAGACATCAGCTAGAGATGATTGATATTTTTAACGCCGATGCTACACTCAACGAAAACGGATTACATTACCAAGGTAAAGACCGATTTGAGGTAAGAACTGCTATTGCAGAAGAGCTGACAAATATCAAAGCATTGATTAAAACCGAAACTCACCTCAACAAAGTAGGTACATCTGAAAGAACCAAAGCAGTTATCGAACCAAGATTGTCTGACCAATGGTTTCTGAAAATGGAAGATCTGGTAAAACCAGCACTAGATGCGGTGATGAAAGACAAAACCATTCAACTACACCCCAACCGATTTGAAAACACATACAAACATTGGTTAGAGAATATTAAAGATTGGAACATTTCTCGTCAGCTATGGTGGGGACACCAAATTCCGGCTTACTATTATGGCGCTGGCAAAGAAGATTTTGTCGTTGCAGCAACCATCGAAGAAGCTTTGCCGTTGGCACAACAAAAAACAGGAAACACAGCGTTGACAATCGCTGACCTCAAGCAAGAAGAAGATGCACTAGACACTTGGTTCTCGTCTTGGTTGTGGCCAATATCTGTTTTTGACGGCATCCGTAACCCAGACAACGAAGAGTTTAACTACTACTACCCTACGCAAGATTTGGTTACTGGCCCAGATATTATCTTTTTTTGGGTAGCACGTATGATTATGGCAGGCTACGAATACACTGACAAAGCTCCATTCTCAAATGTATATTTTACAGGTATTGTAAGAGACAAGCAAAGAAGAAAAATGTCAAAATCGTTGGGTAATTCGCCCGATCCAATAGCGCTCATGGAGCAGTTTGGTGCTGATGGCGTAAGATGCGGATTGTTGTTATCTGCCGCTGCCGGAAACGATATTTTGTTTGATGAAGAAATGTGCCAACAAGGAAAAGCTTTTGGCAATAAAATCTGGAACGCTTTTCGATTGATTAAAGGCTGGGAAGTCGATACAAATATCGAGCAACCTCAAAGTGCCAAAATCGCTATCAAATGGTACGAAACAAAATTTCAACAGGTATTGACAGAGATAGAAGATCACTTTGAAAAATACCGTATCTCAGACGCCCTAATGAGTACATACAAACTTATCTGGGACGATTTTTGCTCGTGGTTCTTAGAAATGATAAAACCCGGCTATCAACAACCTATCGATGCAACAACCTACGATGCAACCATTGCATTTTTAGAAAATAATCTAAAACTATTGCATCCATTTATGCCTTTTATCACTGAAGAAATTTGGCAACTCATCAACGAAAGAACACCTGAGCAAGCATTAATTGTTGCCCAATGGCCAGAAAAGAAAAACTTTGACAATCAATTGATTGAACAATTTGATTGGACAGCAGAAGTGATTGCAGGCATCAGAACTATTCGCAAAGAAAAAAATATTTCGTTCAAAGACAGTATCGATTTACAAATACTCAACAAAGCTGACGTTACTGACCGCTTTGATGTGCTTATCCAAAAAATGGGCAATATAAAAAACCTTACTTACGTGAACGATACGGTAAATGGCGCATTGTCTTTTAGGGTAAACGCCAACGAATATTTTGTACCGATGGCGGGCAACGTAAATATTGAAGAAGAAATCGAAAAACTCGAAGAAGAGCTCAAATATTTACAAGGATTTTTACGCTCGGTAAAAGGTAAATTATCTAACGAAAAATTTGTGAATGGCGCACCAGAACAGGTGGTTGCCAACGAACGTAAAAAAGAAGCAGATACTTTGTCAAAAATCGCAACCATCGAAGAAAGTATCGCCAATCTAAAATAATATTGTAATTTTACTGAAAATTAAAAACTTATGAAAAAAATAACCGGAATTTTATTTTTTGCCCTTGCCTTGGCATCGTGCAACAATGAGAAAAAAACAGATGTATCTGCAGATAAAGAAATCGCAACCACCGAAAACATCAAGTATGCTAGCTTTGGCGACAGCATCTCGGCAGATGGATATATTTCTATGGACGAATTCAGAGAAACGTTTGACAACCTAGCTGTTGGCGATACGATTGATGTAAAATTCAAGTCAAAATCTAAAAAAGTATGTCAGAAAAAAGGTTGTTGGATGACGGTAGATTTGGGCGAAGAAAAAGAAAGTTTTATGCGTTTCAAAGACTATGCGTTTTTTGTACCGATGAACGCCGAAGACCGCGACATTATTGCTGAAGGAAAAGCTTACCACGAGATTATCTCTGTAGACGAGTTGAAACATTACGCCAAAGACGCTGGGCAAACTCAAGAAGAGATTGACAAAATCACAGAGCCAAAACACACGCTTAGATTTGAAGCAACTGGCGTATTGATTGCTGACACCACCGAGGCTGACACCAATAACAATGAATAAACTATTTTACTTATTGGCAGGTATTTTGGTTTTTGCTTCTTGCGAACAAAAGAAAGAAGAAAACCAAAATACTTCGCCAAAAGAACCACTACAAATTTACACTCCGTCAGAAATGGCTTTGCTGATGGAGCAAATGTACACGCACAATTTGCAACAAAAACACAAGATAGAAAACGGTGAAGATTTGGGCGAATATCCCAAAAATATTGACAAAATTTTTGAAGCAAAATTTACTGACCCGACAGACAATGACGATTTTTTTCAGGATCATGCAAAAATATACATTGAATATCAAAAAGAAATTTATGATAGCGAGCAACCTGCAAAAGCTCACAATGCGATGATTGATGCTTGTATTCAATGTCACGAAGTAAAATGCGGCGGTCCTATCACACGCATCAAAAAACTGTATATCGAGCAATAGTGTACAATCGTAAAATTATACAGACCGATGATGGCTCTCCTTCTATATTGGTAGAACAAATGGGAGAAACTTATCACTCTGTACATGGTGCGATTGCCGAAGCTGAGCACGTGTATATCCAAAACGGGCTAGCTTATTGTCATGCAAAAAACATACAGGTTTTGGAGTTAGGTTTGGGTACTGGCCTCAATGCTTTGCTTACCGCACAATATGCCGCAAATCATCACATCAATGTAGATTATACAACCCTCGAAGCTCATCCTTTGACCCAAAAAGAATGGTCGGCATTGGAATATACCTCAGAGAATCAGGAGATTTTTAAGCAAATTCATCAAGCCGATTGGGAACGAAACCTGCAAATCACCAATAATTTTTCGATACATAAAAAGCAAATGTATTTTGAGGATATGCAGTTTGACTGTCAATTTGACGTGATTTACTTTGACGTTTTTGGTTACCAATATCAACCTCACTTGTGGAGCGAAGAAATTTTACAAAAATGCTTTGATGCACTCAAACCCAACGGTATCTGGGTAAGTTATGCTTGTAAAGGACTCGTCAACAGACGATTAAAAAACATGGGGATGCTCGTAAAAAAGCTCCCCGGGCCTCCTGGAAAACGAGAGATGACACAAGCTGTTAAAATTTTGTAAAAACAATGTCAGTCACATACTAACGGCTTACTTTTTGCGTTATACTTAGTGATAATATATAAATGTAGCCTAACATGAAAAGCAAACTGCATTTTTTTAAACAGGTGCTCGAAACCGTAAGTTTTGACGCCAACTTATTTGCAAAAGAACTAAAAAAAGCAAAAACAAATTTGTTGCCTTACGAATTAGAACAATTATACAAGTGGGTGCAAGAATTTGTCAAAACAAGGCCAGAATTGAGCGAATTGAGTCTGGTGTATTAACCCTTAAAAATTATAAGGCAGTAAGATACTCCATCTTGCTGCTTTTTTTATCTGTGCTGCTTTGCCCACGGATGAAAATCTTTCAATACCTGCCGCAACTTGGTTCTGTCTACATGCATATAAATTTCGGTAGTGGTGATAGACTCATGCCCTAGCATCATTTGTATCGCATAAAGGTTGGCGCCATTCTCTAGCAGATGTGTGGCAAAGGAATGACGAAAAACGTGCGGACTCACTTTTTTTTGGATTTCGGCTGCAGCAGCCAATTGTTTGGTAATCGTAAAAATCATCGCACGGGTAAGTTGTTTGCCACGTCTGTTGAGAAAAACTGTATCTTCAAAACCTTTTTGAATATTGAGGTGAATACGTGATTGACTCAAATAAATATTGATAAACTCGATCGTGCTGTCTGCAATAGGCACAAAGCGCTCTTTATTGCCTTTACCTACTACACGAATAAATTTTTCTTCAAAAAACAAATCAGACAAGCGCAAAGTTATCAACTCACTCACTCGCAAACCACAACCGTAAAGCGTCTCGATAATGGCTTTGTTGCGCGTGCCTTCTTCTTTAGACAAATCGATACAGGCGACCATCTTGTCTATCTCTTGGGTAGTTAATACTACCGGAATTTTACGTGTTTGTCGAGGTAACTCAATAAACTCTACCGGATTGTGCACGATGTATTTTTCGAGCAATAAATAATCAAAAAAACTACGCAAAGACGATATGGTGCGCGACTGTGTAGCAGGCGAAACATAGGCTGACAAATGATAAAGATATGCACGGATATCATCATCTGTGATTTGTGCAACCGATAAATTGGGACGGTTGTCAAAAAAGGCAGCAAACTTTTGGATATCCAAAGCATAATTATGACAAGTATTGGCAGATAACCCCCGTTCTAACTTGAGATAATCCACAAAAAACTTACCGTATGAATGCCATATATTTTTTTGCATAAAAAAAGACCACCGTTTAAAGGTGGTCAATTTACATTATTTTATTGGTTTATTAGAATTTGTAACCAACAGATATTTGGATCACACTATTTTTCGCATCAGACCCTTCCGTTTCGATAGTAATTCCGCCAACAGTTTGTTCAGACGACTTTCCAATTTCAGACAAACCTAGATTGTATCTAGCACCGATAAAAAAACCGTTATCCAAATTGTAATTAGCTCCAAGACCAAGACCAAAATCTACAGACTTAGTACCATCTTTCACATCCATTGTCATTCCTTCTGATTCTAACTCAGAGTTCATATTAAAACCAACGTACGGCCCTGCCTCTACAGCTAAACCATCGATTACATAGTATTTTGCCATAATTGGAATATTAATATAATCAAGATTCCATTTTCCGTCACCTTCCTTCTTCTCAGCTCCTTGAGCTGAAAATAATACTTCTGGCTGGATTGCAAACTTGTCTGTAAAGAAAATCTCCGCGAAAGCACCTACGTGAAAACTAGTTTTCATTTTACTGTCTTCTATATCATCTCCACTAAGATTAGCAAAGTTAACCCCTGCTTTTGGTCCAAATTTTACTACTTGCTGCGCATTTGCAGAAAATCCCATGGCTGCAACAGCCAATAAACTCAATACAATTTTTTTCATATTTATTAATTATTTAGTTTAAAATCGATAACCTAACGAAACTTGAATCACTGAATTTTTTACAGGATCAAAGTTCAATTTTTCGTTGATGTAATCAATCTCGCCAGTAATTATCTGGTATTCTTCTACCGACATCTCATCTGGTTTTTCGGGATATACAATCTCGCTAAACGTGTTGTCTTTTTTGTAGATGTCTTGCATACCAAGGTAATACCTGAAGTTGATATACATTCCGTTGTTCATTTGTGCATCAAGACCAAATACTATGCCATAATCCATAGTTTCGTAAAAATCTTTGTAATCATTGCTGCGGTAACCTGCTTCAAACAAGGCTTGATCGAGTGTTGATTGCGCTTCGCTAAGTCTGTTTCTGTACACATTTGCTTTGTGAATATCGTACTCTCCGCTCGCATTCATCAAATAACCGATTTGTCCACCAGCTTCGATAGCAAAGTTTTCGCCCAAATAGTATTTTAGCGTCAATGGCACATATAGGTAATCTAACTTAACGTCTTCTAACTTTTCTGCGCCAAAGTCTTGTCCCCAAAAATCAACTTGCTCATACTCTTTACCTTTGTATCCTTGGGCAGAATACATTAGCTCTAATTGTACAGCAAATTGCTTGTAGCGAGAAAGTGGTAGCTCTACGCCCCCACCAATGTGAAACAAAGGTCTGATATCTTGTGATTGTCCAGATACGTTCGACAAATTGGCTCCAACTTTAAAACTTGTTTTGATAGGGTTGGAATGATGTCTTTGTGCGTGAGCCCCTAATGTGAGCAAACACACGGCTCCGATTGAAAGAATTAATTTCTTCATATGACTGTAACTTATCATTTTTTTAACAATGATACAAAAAAAATCAGTATCTACATAATTTTCCTAAAAAAAAGTGAAATTTACCCGAAATAATGTTTTTATCAAATAAGGCAAAACATAAAAAAACCACCTTGTAAGAAGGTGGTTTTGAGTGATTATTTGGTGAAGAGCAACTCTCTGTATTTGGTGAGTGTCCACATCTCGTTATCTACGAGTAATTCGAGTTTATCTGCATGGTGTCTGATAACGTCAAACAGCGGGAATACCTTGTGGCAGTAAGCGTCGGCTCTTTCGGCCACATCTTCGATAAGATTGGCTGCTTTGCGCTCATCTATCATCAAGTGAACGCTCTCGTTGATAGTTGCAATATGGTTAGATATTTTTCTGATTAAGATAATTGGTTCTTTGGCCAATTCTTCATATTCTTTACCAAAAATTTCTTTGAGTCCTTTTACGTTTTCAATCAATTGATTTTGGTATTGAATCGCAGTCGGAATCACGTGATTTCTTGCAATATCACCCAATACTCTACCCTCGATCTGGATTTTTTTGATGTATTCTTCTAATTCGATTTCGTATCTAGCTTCCACCTCAGTTGGATTCATCACCCCGAGTGAGTCAAACAACTCTATCGATTGTTTAGACACTTTTGCTTTGAGTGCAGATGGCGTATTTTTGTTGTTAGACAAGCCTCTTTTTTCGGCTTCTTTTTCCCATTCTTCGCTATATCCGTCACCTTCAAACAAGATAGCTTTGGTTTCTTTGATATATTCTCTCAATACATTAAAAATAGCTTCATCTTTTTTGAGCTCTTTAGAAGCAATCAATTTATCTACCTGTGCTTTGAACTCAATCAACTGTTGTGCTACCATCGAGTTGAGCGTAGTCATCGGGTTGGCACAATTGGCTGTAGAACCTACGGCTCTAAACTCAAATTTATTACCTGTAAAGGCAAATGGCGAAGTACGGTTACGGTCGGTATTGTCTAGCAATACATCCGGAATTTTACCTACCACATTGAGTTTTAAATCTGTTTTTTCTTCAGGAGATAATTTTCCTTTTTTAACGTTTTCTAATTCTTCAAGTACCTTGGTTAATTGGTGTCCGATAAAAATAGACACAATTGCTGGCGGCGCTTCGTTGGCACCCAAACGGTGATCATTTGATGCTGAGGCTACAGAGGCTCTCAACAAATCTTCGTGCTTGGCAACTGCTTTGATCGTATTGATAAAGAAAGTCAAAAACTGTAAGTTACTCATCGGTGTTTTACCTGGCGAAAGTAAATTTACTCCAGTATCTGTCGCCAAAGACCAGTTGTTGTGTTTACCCGAACCATTAACCCCTTTGAAAGGTTTTTCGTGAAACAATACTTTAAAATCGTGACGTTCGGCAACTTTTTGCATCAAATCCATCAACAATGAATTGTGATCAACCGCCAAATTGGTTTCTTCAAAAATTGGCGCTAACTCAAACTGGTTTGGCGCCACCTCGTTATGTCTTGTTTTTACTGGAATACCCAAAAGCATGCATTCGTACTCCAAATCTCTCATATAACTCATCACACGCGATGGGATAGAGCCAAAATAGTGATCTTCTAACTGTTGCCCCTTGGCAGATACATGCCCAAGCAAAGTGCGACCTGTTTGCGCAATATCTGGGCGAGAGTTTGCCAAAGCGCTATCTATCAAAAAGTATTCTTGTTCCCAACCTAGTGTTGGTGTTACTTTTTTCACATTTTTATCAAAATATTTTGCGACGGCTGTTGCTGCGTTATCTACTGCTAACAACGCTCTAAGCAATGGTGCTTTATTGTCTAATGCCTCGCCTGTATACGATACAAAAACTGTAGGAATACACAATGCTGAACCAAAAATAAATGCTGGAGAAGTAGGGTCCCAAGCGGTATATCCTCTGGCTTCAAAAGTGTTTCTGATACCTCCGTTCGGGAAAGAAGAAGCGTCTGGCTCTTGTTGTACCAATTGGCTTCCGCTAAATTTCTCTAACGGGTCGCTACCATCAAAAGAAGTCTCGAAAAACGCATCGTGCTTCTCTGCCGTAGTGCCTGTAAGTGGCTGAAACCAGTGCGTGTAGTGCGTTACGCCTTTAGACATTGCCCAATCGCGCATTCCTTGAGCGATGTTATCGGCTAGTTTTCTGTCAATTTTTTTACCTAAATCTACCGCATCTTTTACCGCACGGTAAGCCTCTGGCGTAAGGTATTGACGCATGGCTTTGTCGTTGAATACATTCGAACCAAAAATTTCTGATTTTTTGGTCGTATGATTAATCACGACTGGTTTTCTGGTGTTGGCTAGTTTGAGAGCCTCAAATCTTATTGATGACATAATAAATGTGTATTTGTATATAGCAAAAGTACTATTTTTTTGACTCAAATCACAAAACACCCCTAAAAAATCAATGTTAAATTTTAGAAAACACAACTTTACCAACACATACCCCCTAAAAATACAGCGAAAAACAAATAAAACTCAACACAAAAAAAGCCAACCCTAAAAGGTTAGCTTTTTTAGTTATCATTCTACTATTAGTGTTATATTTGGCGGCCCACCACCTTGCTCTTTATAGTAAGCAGCATCTGCAGTAAAAACCACCTCTGAATTTAATTTAACTTCTTTAATGTAAGTCAAAAAATAACCAGAAGAATCGCTTTCCATACTAACCTCTATAACATGTACATCATCATTCGGCAAAGTAATTCTATAAAAAGTATGGATTGGGTAGGGTTCTAGATTAAAATAAAAAGGGGAAGACCAGTTCGCCAACTCCTCTACTTGATTATCAAGAACATAATCGGTATGCCATTCGTCTTTCCTTTCTATGGTAATATCTTCTAATAAAAACGCCCCCTCATTATCTATATCAAGCAAATCAATACCTGATATTGATTTCACTTCAATCTGCATAAGTGTAAAGTGAGGTGACGGTTGTCCTGTATTACTATCATCATCTGAACTGTTACACGAAAAACAAAGTATTCCTGCTATAAATAAAACTAACTTTTTCATAATTAATTAGGTGTTATGTTTACAATTATGCTTTCGATTATAGCATTCTTTTATAATTAACTAAAACAAATATAATAAAAATTCAACACAAAAAAAGCTAACCCCGAGAGATTAGCTTTTTCATGACAATTAAATACTCAAAAAAATTAATTCAGTTTTTTAATATTTTGTTCACTTAGTCCAAAGTGTTTCATGGTTGCGTCGTAATCAGAAAAATCTACCGCTGCTCCTTTGGTACTCATAGACGATGTAGAGTTGACCACATTACCTGGTACCACTACGGCTCTAAACACCTGACCCAAAAAATATGCGTTGTAAATATCGCCTGGTATGCTATTGTAATTGGTACTCAACATTACGCTAAAGTTGTAACGAGAAAAATCGTAGTTATACTCTACCAAACCTCCGTCGTCAAAATAAGCGGTTTGCGGCACCAGTCGCCATACATCTGCGCCATTGTCTTGTTCCCACAACACATACATCAACACCATATCGCCCTCATAGCTAGGCTGGTTGAATGTAAAAAGTTGCGAATAGTTGTTACTTGCCGTAAAATCTACAGTCACTTCGAAGACCTCTGAAGTATAAATGTGTTGTTCTACGCTATCGTCTTCGATGGTACAGCTTTGCATCAAACCTGCACTCAATAATAATCCTCCTAATATAGTAAATGCTCTTTTCATGATATTATGTTTTTATATGTTAATTTCTTATGGTATTAGGTATATATCACGAACTGTGCCAAAAACACAATCCGACAATTATTTTTTTTAGAAACTGCTGAATATCAGTGATTAAATTTTTAATATCTGTGTTTTCAGGATTGCGCTCTGCCCCTTTCTGAAGATAATTGAGTGCATTTTTATAGTTTTCTGATTTTTGTTGATACCATTTTTTATACTCATCGCCATGTTTTTTGTTCATCTGCTCGTTGAGCTTTTGTGTAATCTCAGCATCTTCGGCCAAGGCGATATTGGCCAACATCAAATAAGCATGTTCTGAAGAAAATTTATTTTCGATAGCATTCAAAAAATATCTTTCGGCTCGGGCATAGTCTTGTCGATTGTAATAATACACTCCTATATTATATTGCAACAAAGGATGGTCTGGAAAAGCTTTCATGAGTTTTTTGGCGTACCACAAATACAAGGCGTTGCGGTTGGTTTTTTGGTAAAGTTCTAGCACCGACAAGCCTACCTCGAGGTTGCTGCTATCGGCATTAAAGGCTTCGAGCAAAAAAGTTTCGGCTTCAGAATAATTTTGCTTGTTGAACAATATCAACCCGAGGTTTGCATTGACCTCAGCCCATTTGTTTTGCTCTACATAAATTTGCGGATTTTTATACTTTTTTTGACGCAAACCTAATTCTTGCAAACTTTTGTCGTGCCCGAACGACGCTACCTGCTGTTGCTCTACATGGGTTGCCAAAAACAAAGTATCGTTACCGTTGTATTTTAGATCGATTAATTTTCGGTAATTAGATTCGGCAAAATCATAATCGCCACCTTTTACCGACAACGATGCCGCATAATATAAAAACAAGGTATCGCTCGGACTCAATTCGTATATTGAATGAAATAGTTTTGCCGACTCGTTATATTGTTTGTTTTCGTTAAAATCTATGGCCGAATCTACCAAAAAAGCCAAATGTCGCTTGAGGTATGGGCGAGATTTTTCTGTAAACTTACTATCTAGCTCGCGTTCTTCAATAGTTTTTACCTCATTGTAATTCTGGATAGCTAACAGAGCATTTTCTCTTTTGTTTTTTTCTTCAGACACCAACAATCCGCTGTAAGCACGTCCTTTGAGATAATAAAAAAAAGCCTGTTGCTGATTGCTTGCCTCTGCTATAATCGAATCTTTGTCTGCTAATATAGAAACGATTTGTCGATACTGTTTCCTGTCCAACGATTGCTCGGCAGTATCCAATATCTCTTTTTGTGCAAAAATGGGGAATGATAGTAAAATCATCCCCCAAAAAATTAATCTATTTACAAACATTTTATTCTGTTTGATTAGTATCATTTTCGTTAATTTCTACATCATCAATTATTTCTTCATTATCATCTTCTCTGATTACTTTGGCTACAGCAGCAATAGAATCGTTACCTTTAAGGTTAATCAGCCTCACACCTTGGGTATTACGCCCCATTACTCTGAGGTCGTCTACACGCATTCTGATAGTCAAACCAGATTTGTTGATAATCATCAAATCGTCGTTGTCTGTCACCGATTTTATCGCCACAAGCAAACCTGTTTTGTCAGTGATATTCATGGTTTTTACTCCTTTACCGCCACGGTTGGTCTCTCTATATTCTTCTAATGCAGAGCGTTTTCCGTAACCGTTTTCAGACACTACCAAAATATTGCTATCCAAATCTCTGACAGATATCATTCCGATTACTTCATCATCGTCACCAGCCAGGGTAATTCCACGTACACCTGACGCAGTACGTCCCATCGGACGTGTTTTGGCTTCGTCAAAGCGCACTACTTTTCCTGATTTTACAGCAAGTAATACTTTTGATTCACCGTCGGTAAGTTTGGCTTCGAGCAACTCATCTCCTTCTTTGATAGTAATGGCGTTGATACCGTTTTGTCTCGGACGCGAATATTGCTCTAATGGTGTTTTTTTAACCTGACCTTTTTTGGTCGACATAATCACAAAGTGGTTATTGGTATACTCTTCGTCTTTCAAGTCTTTGGTACAAATAAAGGCTTTTACCTTATCGTCAGGTTCTATATTGATGAGGTTTTGTATTGCTCGTCCTTTGCTTGTTTTGCTTCCTTCTGGGATTTCAAAAACACGCATCCAATAACATTTTCCATTTTGGGTAAAAAAGAGCATGTATTGGTGATTGGTGGCTACATACAAATCTTCTAAGAAATCTTGATCACGTGTGCCTGCAGATCGTTGACCAACTCCCCCTCTATTTTGTGTTTTGTATTCTGATAATGGTGTTCGTTTGATATATCCAGCGTGCGAAATCGTAATGACTACTTGCTCATCTGGTATCAAATCCTCGATATTCATTTCTCCGCCCGAATATTCGATTACCGATCTACGCTCGTCACCATATTTATCTCTGATCTCTGTCAATTCTTCTTTGATCAAGTCCATTCGCATTTCTTTGCTTGCTAATAACTCTTTCAAATGATTGATCAACTTCATGATTTCGTCATACTCTGCTCTCAATTTTTCTTGCTCCAGACCAGTTAACTGACGTAATCTCATTTCTACGATTGCTTTGGCTTGTATTTCGCTTAGCTCAAATCTTTCAATCAATCTTTGACGAGCTTCATCAGCGTTTTTAGAAGAACGAATGATAGCAATTACCTCATCAATATTATCTGATGCGATAATGAGTCCCTCCAAAATATGCGCTCTTTCTTCTGCTTTTCTTAGCTCGTATTGCGCTCTACGAGTCACTACATCGTGTCTGTGTTCTACAAAATAATGAATCAAATCTTTGAGATTCAACATCTGCGGACGTCCGTTTACCAGCGCAATATTGTTTACGCTAAAAGATGATTGTAGTTGGGTGTATTTGAATAGCATATTGAGCACGATATTCGGGATGGCATCGCGCTTGAGCACATATACTATACGCATTCCTTTTCTGTCCGACTCGTCACGGATGGTAGAAATGCCTTCTAATTTTTGTTCATTGATAAGGTCGGCAGTTTTTTTGATCATGTCTGCCTTGTTTACCAAATACGGAATCTCGGTTACGATAATACACTCGCGACCGTTTACTTCTTCTAAGCGAGTTTTAGCACGCATTACTACTCTACCACGCCCTGTTTTGAAGGCTTCTTTCACGCCTTCGTAACCATAAATCACTCCACCGGTAGGAAAATCTGGTGCTTTTACGTGCTCCATCAACTCATCAATCTCGATGTCGTTGTTGTTGATATAAGCCAGAGTACCGTCTATAACCTCGGTAAGGTTGTGTGGCGCCATATTGGTAGCCATACCTACCGCAATACCCGATGCTCCGTTAATCAAAAGTTGCGGAATACGCGTAGGCATTACCGTTGGCTCTTGCAAAGTATCATCAAAATTGTTTTGAAAATCAACTGTTTCTTTTTCGATATCTGACAAAATCTCTTCTGCCATTTTTTTCATTCTGGCCTCAGTATAACGCATAGCTGCTGGACTATCTCCGTCTACAGACCCAAAGTTACCTTGTCCGTCAACCAAAAGATACCTCAAACTCCAATCTTGTGCCATACGTACCATGGCGTCATATACAGATGAGTCGCCGTGTGGGTGATATTTACCCAAAACCTCTCCGACAATTCTTGCCGACTTTTTGTGTGGCCTATTTGCAGCAACTCCCAAATCATACATTCCATACAATACGCGGCGGTGTACCGGCTTTAACCCATCTCTTACATCAGGCAAAGCACGCGAAACAATTACCGACATAGAGTAATCTATGTAGGCAGATTTCATCTGTTCGTCGATATTAACTGGAATTATTTTTTCTCCTTCAGTCATATTATTTTATTTTTTTAACCAAAATTTTAAAGTGTGCTAAGATACGATTTTTAACTGGAATTTTAAAATTGTTTTACGGTTTTAAAGGTTGATTTTTAATCATTTTGATTGACATTCAAGCTTTTTGATGTTTTTTGTTTCAAGAATATGAAGTATTTTTGCACAAAATTATTCCCCATGATCAAAATTGGCTCTATCGAATTACCCGACCATCCGTTGTTACTCGCCCCTATGGAAGATGTGAGCGACCCGCCATTTCGCCGTTTGTGCAAACAATATGGAGCAGACCTGATGTACTCAGAGTTTATTTCGTCTGAAGGGTTGATTAGAGACGCCATCAAGAGCAAAAAAAAGTTAGATATTTTTGATTATGAACGCCCCGTAGGCATTCAGATTTTTGGTGGTGATGAAGAAGCTATGGCGATGTCGGCAAAGATTGTCGAAACCGTAGAGCCCGATTTGGTAGATATCAACTTTGGTTGCCCAGTAAAAAAGGTGGTGAGTAAAGGCGCTGGTGCTGGCGTATTAAAAGATATCGACTTGATGGTAAGACTTACCCAAGCCGTGGTAAAAAGCACGCATTTGCCCGTAACCGTAAAAACGAGATTGGGCTGGGACGAAGAGTCGATAAATATTGACGAAGTAGCCGAAAGACTACAAGACACGGGCATTCATGCCTTGACAGTACATGCACGCACACGTTCGCAAATGTACAAAGGTCACTCTGACTGGACGCACATCGAACGCATCAAAAACAACCCAAGAATACACATTCCTATATTTGGCAATGGAGATATAGATTCACCTATAAAAGCGCTTGAATACAAAGAAAAATTTGGTTTGGACGGCATCATGATTGGTCGTGCCGCTATTGGATATCCTTGGATTTTTAACGAAATCAAACATTATTTTGAGACTGGTGAGTTGCTTGACAAACCAAGTATTACCAACCGTATCGAAGCAGCAAAAAACCACCTGATTTGGTCTATGGAATGGAAAGGAGAGCGTTTGGGCATACTCGAAATGCGCCGTCATTACACCAATTACTTTAAAGGCATTCACGGCTTTAAACCTTACAAACAACGCTTGGTTACTACTGACGATGCGCCAGATTTATTGGCTATTTTTGACGAAATAGCAGATGCTTACCAAGACTATGTGATGTAATTATTGATTGATATTTAACTCAATAACATCGATTTTTCTTTCGGTAGCTGATAAAATTTTAATCTGATAATTATTGATTGTCGCCACATCACCTTTTAACGGAATCTGGTTGCAATGCGTAATCACAAATCCACCCAAGGTATTATAATCATCACTTTCGGGCAGTTGCAAATTATATTTTTCGTTGAGATATTCGACTTCGAGTCGGGCAGAAAAAATATATTTATGTTCATCAATTTTTTTCTCTATTCGCTCTTCGTGGTCGTGTTCATCATCGATTTCGCCAAACAACTCTTCGATAATATCTTCCATGGTCACCATGCCCGAAATATCTCCATACTCATCTATCACCACAGCAATAGACTTTTGCTGTAAAGACAAGGTCTGAAAAAGATCGTTGATGTAAGTATTTTCGTAAACTTCTATTATGGGACGAAGGATCTCTTGTAGATTTTTGGGCTGTTTCAGCAAGTCAAAAACATGAATATAACCTAGCGGATTACTTCCTTTTTCATCATAAACTAATAATTTTGAATAACCTGTTTCTACAAAAACTTGTCGAATGTGTTCAAAATCATCATTTAACAATACCGACGACATATCTACACGTGGTGTCATCACGGTTTTTACTTTTACATCGGTAAACGAAAGGGCGTTTTGCAATATTTGCAACTCCGCATCGAGGTCTTCTTTTTGTTCTACAGCATCTATTTGTTTGCTGATGTACGACCCCAACTCACCTATGCTAAGCAAATTAGTGTTTTTAGTAGGCTGAATACCAAAAAATCTAATCAAACAAAAATCAGCAAATTGGATTAACGGTCTCGTAAACGGCACCAAAATTTTTAACAAGGCTCCGATAATCGTATCCATTTGGGTCAGTACAAAAGTAGCATTGGGTTTGATAAAAATTTTAGGCAAAAAATGCTCGACCAAATAAAGTATTATCATTGCGATGGCAAAATAAGCCAAAAAGAAAACATTCTGATTTGCAGATGATTGCAACAAGATTATCGCCAAATTCCATGCATAATAAACCACAATTGCCCAACAAATAACTGAGCCAAATTTTAACGAAGCCACATACAACCTAGGATTTTCTGTAACCATCCTGAGTGTGTAACTTATTTTTTCGTTTTCATTTTTTTTGAGTTCTAAGGCCAACAAAACCTTGTTTGCGTAGCGATAAGCCGCTATCAAAGAAGATAATATGAATAAAAAAATTAAGGATATTACAATGATACTTATCCCCATATATTATTGTTGATTTTTGTTCCGCTCTTCCATCTTCTTGATGTTTTTTTGTCTGAAGAAGAATAAGAAAATAGCCATGGCTGCCAATCCTACACTCAGCCAATAATTACCTTCGCCTGATTGAAATTTATCATACGCATCGTATAAGAAAAACAACGCAAAACCTAAGTATAAAAATATGGTAATTCTGTAAACTTTCATAATTATTTTGAATTTATTTATAAATCTGTAGAAGCATCACCTTTTATCACCCCACGGTTTTGATGTGCGTTCATGGTTTTAAACTCATTGTCAAAATCTACCCCAATGCCTTCAAAAGTACTTTGGTTTTCATCAACAACTTTAAAATAATGTTCTGTAAAAAACCAGTTCTTTTTTTGAAAATAATACAATTGCGGCGTAGTCATTACAGTACCGTTATGCGAGGTAATTTTCACATTACCTCTTAGGTCGATAATCCCTGTTTTTGAATACACTACTGCATGATCTGCCTCGATATAGTTTTCGTTTTTTTGCTCGTCAAATACCACCACATCTACCCCTTTCGGAAAATCGTTAAAAGGATATTCTACATTGCTATAATCTACCATTTTATCTGCATACAAAACGGCTTTTATTTGTGCAGAATCGGTATATTTTACTTCAATTTTTTGGGCAATACCCGCTGGCACCAAATCGGTTGTTTGTCGCTTCTGAAAAACTTCTTTTTCTCCGCAAGCCACTACAATAGCAGCAGTAATCGCTACTGCAAACAAGCGCACCAGTCTTTGCATATTAATTAAATTTACGTTTCACAAACCAAGAAAAATCATTGAATGACAATCCGATAGAAACATTAAAATAATTTTCTTTAATCAACCCATTGTTTGTTGTGCCTCGTTGTCCGTACTGCAAACCTATATTAAGATTTGATACCGACCTGCTTCCTCCAATTGGCAAACCTATACCTGCAGACACCGACAAATCATCGATTGATTCGTTATTCAACACAAAACCAGTTTTTTCATACTGTGCACCAAAACGATAAGTTGCACGTTTCATGTAACTTCTGATAGACAAATGGTCTGGTGTGTAAAAACCACCCAAAGCCATTTTGTATCCATCTTCATAATTTACATTACTATAAGTATTGTACTGATTAATTTTGGACGATTGCGTACCGGTATATTCTAGGCCTACAAACCACTTATTTGGGTCGCCAATTCCTGCACCAACACTATATTTTGCAGGCAACAAAAGGGTGTTTGTTTGCGTTGGTTGCTCAAAAGTATCGATATCTTCAAAAGACAAATCGTCACCAATTTCTATGGTCGACAAAACAATATCTTGCTCATTCTCAATTTTTGCTTCAGGGCTAAAAGTTGCTCCGATATTGAGCTGTAATTTATTTTTTAACGGATGAACATAATTAACACCGGTATTAAAACTCATCCCGCTATAACGGTTATCTATCATTTGGCGAGTACCTCTATCTAGCCCAAGCCCTTGTCCGTCATCAACAATAAATTTTACGACACTGTTATCACTTTGCCCAAAGTTGTAACGTGTTTCTACACCGATGTTTAATCGCTCAGTGATTTTGTAAGCAACTCCAACAAACGCACGGTTAATACCACCCTCGCCTATGTAATTACGTCTAACAGTAAAATCGTTTTCTTGAGCTTCGTTCAATATATCATAACCCACAAAAGAGCGAGGCATCAAACCTAGCGAAAAACCAAATTTACCCGCCGGAAAAGCCAACGACAAATAATCAAAAGTAGTACGATTTGCATCTACATTGGTCTGTGCCGATTTGAAATTGGTCATCGATGTACTTGCACCAAGAGACAAGTTTGCCCCTTGCAGATTGACCAACGAAGCCGGATTGAGTAAATTGGTATGAATACTGTCTTGAAAAACAGCCAAACTCCCCATTGTTTTTACATCATGAGTACCTTTGAAATGGAGGTCTCCTCCGTTGTAAAAAGAATACGGCGACGCAGTACCTTGCTGAGCATAACTCGATAATCCGAAGGCTAGCATAGCGCCTAATATCAGTTTTTTTATCATGAATTTATATATTGATAATACAAAACCAAACTCTCTAGCAGAAAGTTTGAACGTACAAAGATGCTATTTTTTATGCTTTTAGCCAAAAAAATAGCATCGCCGCCTGTTAAAACTACTGTTAAATTATCAAACTGAGCTTTGTATGCGTCTATCACCCCATCGATTTCGAACCCTGTACCATTGATAACTCCCGAGTGAATACTCTGCGCAGTTGATGTACCAACCAGTGCATGCTCTTCACTCAACGTCAGTAAAGGCAACTGAGCGGTATAATCGTTGAGGCTTTTGTATCTCAATTGCAAACCAGGCGAAATGGCTCCACCGAGGTATTCGTTTTGTGCATTTACAAAATCGTAGGTTATACAAGTACCACAATCGATTACCAGTTTGTTTTGCGCAGGAAACTCAAGTGTCATACCTGCCGCAAGTGCAACCCTGTCTGCGCCTAGTGTATGTGGCGTATCATATTTATTGACAAAAGGCAACGGATTTTGCGCACTAATTATCTGCAAATCGCCTTTTGTTGCCAACCATTTGAGCTGATAATCATTAAACTTACCCACAGACGAAAGTACAATCGCTATCTTTTGGTCGATATTTTCGGTAATTTTTTCTATCAACGGACGAAATTCTTTAAGACCCGTTTGATAGAAATTTCTCCATGTATTTTGGTCATACACAGCCACTTTGACTCTTGTATTTCCGACATCTACAACAATTATCATCTTATCATTTGTTAGTTAAAGCAAAGCTACATAAGATTTTTTTACAAAATATTAGGGATAGATAAAAAAACCTTTTATATTTGCAATCGCTTTGATAAGCGCTATTTAATGGTACCTTAGCTCAGTTGGTAGAGCAACGGACTGAAAATCCGTGTGTCCCTGGTTCGATTCCTGGAGGTACCACAAAAAAAATCCGATTTCAATTTAAATCGGATTTTTTTATAAGCATCTAGTTGCCAAATTTTAAATAGCTAACTTTTTAGCGATATTTTTTGGCAAAGCATCTTT
>JBFHGP010000029.1:0-21158 GCA_041583035.1 Flavobacterium sp. | reverse complement strand
TTATTTATAACAGATTTTTAAAAAATAGAATTCCGTTAAAGCCCGAAATCATTTTTTTGCTTTGTACAACAATTGTTATACATTTGATTGATGTTTGTATCAATTGGCTGTATGCTAGATATTTGATTCAAATAAGAATGACCGATTATAGAGTTGAATATCTTTTTCAGTTTAGCTGGTCAAAAATAATAGATACTTTTTTACCAGTTTTGGTGTTAGTCTATTTTTTATGGATAATTTACCAAGACAATAAAAATATTAATTCCAAAAAATTAACATAGAACCAATGGATACCTTATGAAAAAATTGAACCACAATCAATACATAATTATTGGTGCAAACGGTCTTTTAATATATTCTACATTACTGATTTTAGGGATTTTTGCAACGCTATATCGGTTTTATCTCGACACAAGCAACCCGATTATCCCAAAAAATTTGTTGTACGAGTTTAATGCGTTAAAAATTTTGGCTGGATTATGCATCACCTTTGCTCTCTTGATAATGATTATACTAAAATCTTTAAAACAACACTTACTCATTATCATCGTCGGGATTATCACCGTCATCAGTTATTATGTTGTCATCAATAATGGTGGATAACAAAAGACTTATAAATAAACAAAAAAGCAGCTACTATTCTACAACTAATCTATGACATCAAAAACAATTATCACTTATTTATCACTATACTTTTTATTGAGTGCGATAGGTCTTTTGATTGCGTTAAACTATTGGTGGACTGACAATTATACCTTATCTTTTCTAAAAAAAGAAGTGTTTTTTTTAGGAATAAGTTATGGTTTTTGTTGGTTTGGCATCTTATTTTTGACCATTTTTATCATCCGAAAATGGTTTATTACAATTGATAATACTGGTTTTATTAGCCTGCTAGACACAATTACCGACGAAAACTTAGAGCAAAAAATAGGTGTGAAAAATGCAAAAAAATTTAATAAAACCTTGCCTTTCATAGCTTTTCCTATAATGATTATTAGTATTGTTATTTTTATAATGTCTATGAACAAGTATAAAACTTACGAACTAACAAATAATGCAAGTAAAGAAGAGGTAAAAGTAATCGCCATTAAAATGAGTAAAAAGAGAAATGAATATATTTATTTTGAATACAACAACAAACAAAACACGGTACATCTGCCAAATGACCAACAACTAAAAATCGGAGACAAAACAACCGTTATCTACTCAAACAGCAATCCAAAAATTATTGACTATCAGTAAGTCTTCCAAAAACAGATTGTTTATTTTGTACCTTCTAGGGATTTTGTATATTTAGCGAAAAATAAAAATTATGAAAAAGCTGTTAAACTTACAATTCTTAAAAAACCTATAAATCAGTCGATTATCATGAAAAAAATCCTTTCGGCAATTAGCCTTTCTGCTTTGATATTGATGCTTGTTTCTTGTAAAAGCTATACAATTCCAATTGATAGTTTTAAAGAACAATTAGTCAACACTAATTCATCAAATCAAAAAACAGTGACAATTAACAACCCGTTGTATTACGGCAATATTTCATACGATGCAAATAACATCGACAAAATTATAGTGCTTGATAAAAATGGTAATGAAAAAACACTTAATAACTCTGGTTCTTTAGAAATGCGGATAACTCATAAAAATGGTAAAAAATACCATATGTATTTTGATACAGTTTTGTTAGAAAACGATACATTAAAAGGAAGTCGTTCACGCTTTTTACAACATCTAAAAAGACAAATTCACATAGACAGCATCAGTAAAATTGAAATTCAAGACGGTAAAAAATATTTTCAGTATCAAAACTAAATCATACTTTATCAAATGCCCCACTACACTACTCGATTGATTAAAACACTCACTCTACTTTGGATGATTACACCAAATACCTGGGCGCAACAAGCTCCAAAAGTAGATTTTTTAACTGCCAATACCGATATAAAATTTGATATCAATCAAAAAAATGTTTTAGGTAAAATCAATTATTCTTTTGTGGTCAACACAATGACCGACACCATCTACATCGATGCTAGACAAATGAATATCAACAACTTAACCATCAACAACCAAGCCGTTGATTATATTTATGACAACCAAAAAATAAAACTCTACAAAGGATTCAAAAAAGGGCAAAACCAAATGGATATACATTACCAAGCAAGCCCAAAACAAGCTTTGTATTTTTTAGGTAGTGGTGACGATTTTCAAATCTGGACACAAGGTCAGGGCAAATACACCAGTCATTGGCTACCGAGTTTTGACGATTATAACGAGAAAGTAATTTTTAACGCAAAAATCACTTTTGAATCTGATTATCAAGTGATTGCAAACGGCGTAGAAACCAATCGTAAAAAAATAGGCAAACAAACACAATGGACTTACCAAATGGATCATCCGATGAGTTCTTATTTGGTGATGCTGGCTATTGGCAAATTTGACAAAAAAGAAGAAAAATCTGCTTCGGGCGTGCGCTTAGAAAATTATATCAGACCTCAGGATGCTAACAAATATGAACCAACTTATTTGCACCATCAACGCATTTTTGACTTTTTAGAGAACGAAATTGGTGTAAATTATCCCTGGAAAATTTATAGAAACATCCCTATCGATGATTTTATGTATGGCGGAATGGAAAATACGACTTCAACAATTTTTACCCAAGATTATGTGGTAGACAGCATAGGTTTGAACGACCAAAGTTACCTCAATGTGAATGCGCACGAAATGGCACATCAGTGGTTTGGCGATTTGATAACGGCAAAAAATGATGAAGATCACTGGTTACAAGAGGGCTTTGCGACTTATTATGCCTTATTGGCCGAAAAAGAAATTTTAGGTGATAACCACTACTTTTGGCGTTTGTATGAGCTGGCTGAAGAGCTGTATATCGATAGCCAAAAAAACAACAATACGGTGGTGGTAAGCAAGGGCGCAACTACGGCTACTTACTATAAAAAAGGGGCTTGGGCATTGTTTGCGCTCAACGCAGAAATAGGCAGAGATAATTACCGCAAAGCTATCCAAAATTATCTCAATAAATATGCTTATAGCAATGTGAGCACCAGCCAATTGCTAGATGAGGTAGATGCTGTTGCTCCCGATTTTGACCGAGAAAAATTTGAAAATACTTGGTTAAAAAACCAAAGTTTTCCTATCAAAGATGCTATCAGTTTACTGCAAAACAATCCGTTGATTAGCGAATACCTAAGTTTGATTGAATTTCACAAGCAAGATTTTGCTTCCAAAAAAGAGCATTTGTTAGCATTGTTACAAACGACTACTTTTAGCAAAATTAAACAAGAGATTATCTATCAATTGCACGACATTCCGTATGCAGATGCCAAAGAGTTTTACGATTATGTAGCTCAGAGTGAAGATCTTATGCTCAGACAAGCACTCGTACAGATTATAGGTGATATCCCGACAGAGTTTGTAGATACTTACAAAACCTTTATCCAAGATCAATCATACATTACCCGCGAAATGGTGATGAAAAACTGGTGGATAAAACTCGAGGACAGCCGTGCAGAGATGTTGGATGTCATGCAAAATCAGATAGGTTTTAACGACCGAAATATCCGTATCGGTTGGTTGATGCTTGCCTTGGCAACCAAAGATTATCACCCAGAGAAAAAAGCAGATTGGTACACAGAATTACACGATTATTCCACCAGCAAATACAACGGCAACACCCGCAAAAATGCCATCCAAGCTATGTGGTTTTTGAACGAAAACGACAGCAATGTGCTCGAGCAATTAGCGAGTGCGTTGACGCATCACGATTATCGTTTGAAAAGCTTTGGTCAAACAACCATCAAAAAATTAATCAAACGTAAAGAATACAGAGAGTTTTTTGAAAACTTGCTCCCAAGTTTGTCCAAAGACGAAAAAGAAGCCTTGGAAAAATTATTGAAGTAATTGTTCAGAAAAACACCTGTAAAAACTTGTTTTACAGGTGTTTTTTATTTTATCAATCTCAATAACTCTTTTTAAGTCTATCGAGGTTTCGTTTGTTTTCACGGTCTTTGATAGCCTCTCTTTTGTCATACAGTTTTTTACCTTTCCCCAAAGCCAATTCCATTTTGGCCAAACCTTTTTCGTTGATAAAAAGGCGCAAAGGCACGATGGTCAAACCTTTGGTTTGTACACTTTTTTCGAGTGATTTTAGCTCTCGTTTATTCAGTAAAAGCTTGCGTTCGCTTTTGGCTTTGTGGTTATAATGTGTACCAAAACTATATTCCTCAATATGCGTATTTATCGCAAAAAGTTCGCCGTTGTTAAATTCGCAAAAACTATCGGTGATGTTCGCCTTCCCCATTCTTATAGACTTGATCTCTGTTCCCGCCAACACTATGCCTGCGGTATATTTGTCTAAAATTTCGTACTCAAACTTGGCGCGTTTGTTTTGTATGTTAATCTTGCTTTGCATACTACAAAAGTAGTAATTATGTAGAAATTAAGTAGTTGAATTAAAAAATATTTTTTAGGAGAAATACTAACAAAATTTGTTGTGTTAACCAAAATTTAATCATAACAAATCCAACAAAATCGACTGATTATCCAATAATTAAACGTAAATTTGCCCCTTTAAATAAATATATGAATACATTCCAAACATTAGGATTAAACGAAGAATTACTACGAGCAATTGCAGACTTGGGCTTCGAAACACCATCAGAAGTACAAGACAAAGCAATTCCTGTATTACTCGAAAAAGACACCGACATGGTAGCTTTAGCACAAACGGGTACAGGAAAAACGGCGGCTTTTGGTTTTCCGCTAATCCAGAAAATTAATGCGAAAGACAAAAGCACTCAGGCGCTTATTCTTTCACCAACGCGCGAACTTTGCTTGCAGATTACCAATGAAATCAAAAATTATTCTAAATATGCCGACGGCCTAAACACGGTGGCCGTTTATGGGGGAGCAAGCATCACAGAACAAGCTAGACAAATCAAAAAAGGTGCTCAAATAATTGTGGCTACGCCGGGCCGTATGTTAGACATGATCAGACGTAAATATGTGAATATTACTGGTATTCAATATTGCGTTTTGGATGAGGCTGACGAGATGCTCAACATGGGGTTTTATGACGATATCACAGATATTTTGTCTGATACACCCGATGAAAAGTTTACTTGGTTGTTTTCAGCTACTATGCCTAAAGAAGTAGCGCAAATTGCCAAAGAATTTATGTCTAACCCACATGAGATTACAGTCGGGCACAAAAATCAAGGAGCCAAAAATGTAAGTCACGAACATTATGTAGTGGGTGCAAGAGACCGTTATCCGGTTTTGAAAAGATTGGCAGATTTGAACCCTGATATTTTTTCGGTTGTTTTTTGTCGTACCAAAAGAGATACGCAAAGTGTAGCCGAAAAATTGATTGAAGACGGATACAACGCTGCTGCATTGCATGGTGATTTATCTCAAGCTCAGCGAGATGGCGTAATGAAATCTTTCCGCGGACGTCAAATCCAGATGCTTGTCGCTACTGATGTGGCTGCTCGTGGTATTGATGTTGATGACGTCACACACGTAATCAATTATCAATTACCAGATGACGTAGAAACTTATACTCACCGCTCTGGACGTACAGGTAGAGCCGGAAAAACAGGTACTTCTATCGTTATCATTACCAAAAGTGAGCGCAGAAAAATCGCGCAAATCGAACGTATCATGAAAACGAAGTTCGAAGAAAAAGCGATTCCGACTGGTGAAGAAATATGCGAAGTACAGCTTTTTCACTTGGTAGAAAAGGTAAAAGACGTAAAAGTAGATGCCGAAATCGAAAAATATCTTCCGAAAATTGAAGAAGAATTAGGCGATTTATCTAAAGAAGAACTCATCCGTAAAATGTTTTCGGTAGAGTTTAACCGTTTTATCGATTATTACAAAAAACACAATGTGTTAAAAGCTCCTGCCAAAGGCGAATCTTCTGGCAGTGAAGACTCTGTAAGATATTTCCTTAACCTTGGTGCAAGAGACGATTTTGATTGGATGAGATTGAAAGATTTCTTGAAAGAAAAATTAAACTTAGGTCGTGAAGATGTGTACAAAGTAGATGTAAAAGAAGGTTTTTCTTTCTTTAACACTGATAGCAAACACACCGACAAGGTAATGGAGATACTCAACAATTTACAACACGACGGACGTAGCGTAAACGTAGAGATATCGTCTTCGTCATCAAAAGGTGGCGGCGGAAGACACAAAAGCGCCAACAAAGGCGGAAGAGGAAGAAGCCCTCGCAGAAGAGATGACAACTCCTCTAACAGTCCAAAATTTGGAAGACGCAGAAACCAAGATACTCAAGGACGTCCACCAAAAGACGAACGAAAAAAATCTAGGGGTACACGCCCAAGACGCTCAAAATAATTTTGTTAATTATTTAATAACAGCGCATAAAACTGTATAAATACTCTTATTTTTGAAAATAATATTTTGACATGAGAATTTATACAGTTTTTTTATTTTTACTATTTACCACTACTCTTTTGGCGCAAAAAACAGTCAAAGGCACTGTTATCAGCGACCTTACTTATACAGTCGAGCCCGAAGCAAGTGTGATCAACCTCAATACATTAAAAGTAACAAAAACCAATAATGATGGTACTTTTGAGATTGTTGCTGCACTCAACGATACCTTGCATATATCGGCCGATGGTTACAAGGCTTTAAAAATTCGTGTAACCAACGATTGGCTCAAAGGCTATAATGTAAAGGTTTACCTTAAAGATTTAGCCACCGTTTTGGATGAATTAGTTATCAATAATGTAGAACTGACTGGTTTTATGGAAATAGACAGCAAGCGATTGGCTTATGCCACCTACGACATTACAGGTTCGCTCGCAGCAGCAGGTTTGCCCACTTATCATCAAAACACTTTTATAAATCCGGTAAAACAGATATATGACCATCTGAAGAAAAACGCTAAAACATCTGCCACCATCAAACGCATTCAGGAAGAAAATGAATTGATAGAATTGATGAAAACCAAATATGATCGCGAAACTGTGACTGCTTTGCTCAATATTTCTAAAGAAGATATTGTAACAGCTTTGCAAATGTGTAACAAAACAGAAGAGTTTATTTATACCGCCTCAGATTATCAAATATTTATTGCGCTCAACGAGTGTGCAAGAAAATAACGGTTTGTGTTGTAAATTGATTACAATAAAGCTAAATTTGTACTTTGGATAAACATTCAAAGCGCTTTATGAATATCATCATCAAAAATGCCCGTATTATCGCTCCTACTGGGGCTTACCATAAACAAGTCAAAAGTATAAAAATTATCGATGGCGTAATTACCCAAATCGCTGACGAAATTGCTGCAGATAGCGCAGATACTTTGATTGATTTGCCCAATTTACACGTTTCGCCTGGCTGGATAGACAGCTCGGTCTCTTTTGGAGAGCCTGGTTTTGAAGAGCGCGAAACTATCGCTCACGGCTTGGATGTGGCAGCAAAAAGCGGTTTTACACACATTTGCTTAAATCCGAATACCTACCCTATTATCGACAATCAAGCAGGTATAAACTTGGTACGTAGCAAAGCTTTTGGCAAAGCTACAACGCTGTTGCCTATCGGTGCATTAACCAAAAATAGCGAAGGCAATGATATGGCCGAGATGTTTGATATGAAAAACAGTGGTGCAATAGCATTTGGTGATTACAAACAATCAATGAAAAATGCTAATTTACTTAAAATCAGCTTACAATACACCCAGAATTTTGATGCACGAGTAATCGCTTTCGCTTCTGATAGCGACATCAAAGGCAAAGGCGTTGCGCATGAAGGCGCTATATCTACTCAATTAGGGCTCAAAGGAATACCTGCGTTGGCAGAAGAAATCGTAGTAGCGCGAAATTTATTTTTACTCGAATATACAGGAGGCAAAATGCACATTCCGACAGTGAGTACGCAAAAATCTGTAGAGTTAATCAAAGCCGCCAAACAAAAAGGCTTGGACGTAACTTGTAGTGTATCGGTTCATCATCTGTTATTAACTGACGAAAAACTTCAAAACTTTGACACACGGTACAAAGTAAATCCGTCATTGAGAGACGAAAATACTCGACAAGCCTTGATAAATGCTGTGTTGGATGATACAATTGATTGTATTACTACCGACCACCAACCTTGGGATATCGAACATAAAAAATTAGAATTTGACCTCGCCAAAAATGGAACTATCGGTCTCGAATCAGCTTTTGGTGCACTGCAAAATGTATTGCCGCTAGAAGTTGTCATCAAAAAATTATTGGGGGCTTATACTGTTTTTATAGATTATCAACCAAAAATAAGCGAAAATACAATCGCTAACCTTACCTTATTTAACCCATACATTGAAGATATATTTACAACAAAAAGTATTTTATCGACAGCCAAAAACAGTGCCTTTTTACAACAGCCAATGAAAGGAAAAGTAATAGGAATTATCAATAACAAACAATTGATTATCAATGAATAACATTTCTAAAGACGGTAAAATAGCAGCTGTGGTGGCACACATCACCTTTATTGGCCCAGTTATCGCATATTTTATCAATATGGACGAAAAAAACGAGTTTGGTAATTTTTACATCAGACAAAGCATCGGTATTTTGGCAATATTTTTTGTGATTGGTGCGTTGGTTGCTGCCGTACCTAGCCCAATGGCTGCTTATGGTTTTTATCTATTTGTAACCATTTTGTGGTTATACAGCTTTTCGGGAGCATTGAGTAATCAATATAAATTACTCCCTGTGATAGGTCAATATTTTCAAAAATGGTTTAGCAATAAAAATAAATGATGCATACAAACAAAACTTTAAATTACCTCGTAAGAGAACCCAAAGTAAAACAAGAAAAAAATCCGTTGCTATTGCTACTCCACGGCTATGGCAGTAATGAAGAAGATTTGTTTTCGTTTGCGCAAGAACTTCCAGATCATTACTATGTAGTGTCTGCACAAGCACCATACCCACTCGCTCCGTACGGTTATGCGTGGTATGCCATCAGTTTTGACAGCGAGATGAATAAGTTTTCTGACAATGAACAAGCCATAGAATCGAGAGAGAAAATTGTGAAATTTATTGATGAGTTGCAGGCAGAATATCCGATTGATGCAAGTGATATCAATCTTATCGGGTTTAGCCAAGGAGCTATTCTCAGTTATGCGATAGCTTTGTCTTATCCTCAAAAAATCAATAAGGTAGTTGCCTTGAGTGGTTATTTTAACGAAGATATTATCCAAGACAATTATACCCAAAACGATTTTTCTTCACTCTCGTTTTTCGTTTCGCATGGCACAGCAGATCAAGTGATACCAATTGATTGGGCAAGAAAAACAGCGCCAATTTTAGAACAATTAAATATCAAGCACCTATACCAAGAATACCCCGTTGGGCATGGTGTAGCACCAAAAAACTTTTTTGATTTTAAAGATTTTCTTCAAAAATAAAACAGAAAACCTCATTTGCGAAAATATCCCCAAAAAGTTAGGCTCTATTTGGGGATTTTTTTGTTAGTCTAACACCTGATTATCTACATCTTTGATGTCTTTGGCTTCGTAAGTCGCTGCTTCATAACGTTTGTTGTTATTGATATAGAGTACAAAATGTTCGGCGTCAAAAGTATAAATAGACTGTTTGTATTTACCCGATTTATCCTTTGTTAAAATAACACCTACATCAGTATCGGGCAAAAATAATTCGGCCTCCGTCTCATCTTCATTAAAAAGTACAAACGCGCTGATTACAGCTACGTCAGCCGCATCGTCATTACTCAAATCATCCACAGGATTAAGGCGGTATGCCGACTCAAACAAGCGAATACAATCTTCTTGTAAATTGCTCCACGTATATCCTGCAGAGGTAACACAGCCGTGTTCGTCCTTTTCGCCACCTACTTTTTCTTTAAAGCTGGCTCGTTCAGCGTTGGATGAAGCATTATTTTGTTTCAGTATTTTATCACAACTTACCATAGTTGTTGCTAGAAAAAAAGTAGTAAACAGTAGTTTTTTCATGATTAATAAGTCATTTGTGATATTGCGTTAAAAGTGGTAAACTCAGTTGGTGAAAACTCATATTCTACTAGCATTTCGCCATCTTTCAAATCGTTTTTGAAAGCAACAATCATCCATTTATGATTGAGTACCGTCGCTTTGTAAACCACTGGTTTGCCCTCACCTGCCAAGCCCACCAATAGTGGGTTGCCTTCGGGCTGTGTATTCAAAATCGTAAAATCGTTGAGCACCTTGTCCATCACCGCTTGATAGCCATATTCGTCATAAAATTTTTGTGCTTTTTCGTTTTCATCAATCGAGAAATAACTAGCCTCGTTATATTTGTTTTTATAAACAGTTAACGAATCTTCTACGCCTTTTAATTGTTCAATTTGGTGATCTTTGTCTTTGAGGATTCGACCATCGTTAACAATCAAAAAAACATTGATAATAAACGAAAATAGGAACAAATAAAGAAAAATACTTTTTTTCATGAGGGTAAATTTGAGTTGTTTTTGTTTTGAACGTGAAAGTTAAAAATTAAAAATTAACCATTGTCAGATTTTATGATATATTTTCAGAGAAGCAAAAAAATTGAAGAAGACTAACACACCTACATCTATTTTTGATTATATTTGCAATACAATTGGCAATGAGGTCTGCCTTGAACCGCTTTTACAGCTGATGACTTCTACCTTCATGGCATCGACCAATGGTAGAACTATTAATATAAGGCAATGATTGACATCAATAAAATTAACCAATTTTTTCGCTCATTCGAGCAAACTTACTCATTTATATATTTAATTAAATGGCTTTTCATTACGCTAGTTTTGGGCGTTTTGGTAGGGAGTACCTCTGCTTTTTTCTTGTGGAGCTTAGATTGGGCAACACAATGGAGAGAAGCACACTGGTGGATTATCGCTCTTTTGCCAATTGGCGGGTTCATTATCGGATTATCTTACCATTTATACGGCAATAGTGTAGTCAAAGGCAACAATTTATTGTTAGAAGAATTTCATTCTCCCAAAAAAATAATCCCCTTCAGGATGGCACCATTGGTACTCTTTGGCACGGTTGCCACTCACTTTTTTGGAGGTTCTGCCGGTCGAGAAGGCACCGCAGTACAACTTGGGGGAGCCATCGCTGACAGATTTACCAAATGGTTAAAACTTACCACATCAGACCGAAAAACAATGCTCATTTGTGGGATAAGTGCAGGTTTTGCTTCAGTATTTGGCACCCCCATAGCAGGTGCTATTTTTGCGTTAGAAGTACTCGCATTAGGCAAAATTAAGTTTCATGCAATTATCCCTAGTTTTTTAGCTGCAATATTTGCCGATTATTTTTGTAGATACTGGGGTGTTCCTCACACTCACTACCACATCAATCAAATAGCAGCTCTCAATCCCGTAAATATTTTTTGGGCTGTTTTGGCTGGTATTATTTTTGGATTGGTAGCCATGCTGTTTTCTAAATCTACACACTTTTGGAGTAATTTGTTTGGTAAAACTATCAAATATCCACCCTTGCGCCCTTTTGTTGGTGGTATTGTTATTGCAACAGCCGTATATTTTTTAGGAACCACCAAATATATAGGTTTGGGCATTCCTACTATTGTTGATGCTTTTGAATATCAACTCAATTCGTATGATTTTTTACTCAAAGTATTACTTACTTCTTTCACGCTTGGTGCTGGTTTTAAAGGCGGAGAGGTCACGCCGTTATTTTTTATAGGCGCAACACTAGGTAATGTATTGATATGGTTTATTCCGCTTCCGATGCCATTGTTGGCAGGTATGGGCTTTGTGGCAGTTTTTGCTGGCGCAACCAACACACCAATCGCTTGCACACTCATGGGTATCGAACTTTTTGGGGTAGAATCTGCAGTATTTATCGCTCTAGCTTGTGTAACTGCCTATTTATTTTCTGGACATACGGGAATATATGCTTCACAAATCATCAGCTCGCCCAAACACAAAATTTTTAGAAAAGAAAAAGGATTATCGTTAGAAAAAATAAAATTATTCAGAAAAAATAAGCACAAATAATAATTACATATTAATTTAACAAAAAAAGCTACAACCTTAATAGATTGTAGCTTTTTTAAATTTTGTGGGAAGAGCAGGATTCGAACCTGCGAAGGTTTCCCAACGGATTTACAGTCCGTCCTCGTTGGCCGCTTGAGTATCTTCCCGACCCTTGCGGAGAAAGAGGGATTCGAACCCCCGGACCTGTTACAGTCAACGGTTTTCAAGACCGCCGCATTCGACCACTCTGCCATTTCTCCTTATCAGTATGTTTCCCTGAACTTGCGAGTGCAAATATAGAAGCTTTTTTTATTTCTGCAAACACTTTATAGCAATATTTTTATTTTTTTTTGTTGTCAACTTACCAAGAGTTTAACATTTGCTTAATTAAGTATTTGACCATCAATAAAATATTGATATTATTACGGCCAAACATTTTTTTATTTTTTTTATTTTTTTTTCTCACACTTCTAATTATTACTGAATTATTCCTATATTTAACCATATAAAACAAAGATATTATGACTGAGATTACGCGCTTATTTGATATCCCCTATTATCAACAAAAAAATTATGGACTAAGTAAATGTTTTACCACCAAATATGAAGATGGGTGGAAATCGACGTCTACTACCGAATATTTAGAACAAGCCAATACTGTGTCGCGCGCACTACTATCTATGGGCGTAAAACCAGGTGATAAAATTGCGGTAATCACTAGTCGCAACCGTACAGAGTGGCATGTATTAGATATTGGTATATTACAGATTGGTGCAGTATCTGTGCCTATATACCCAACCATTTCTGCTGAAGATTATCAATATGTTTTGACACACTCAGAGTCGATTATGGTTTTTGTATCTGATCAAGAGATTTTTGAAAAGCTCAACACCGTTAAAGGAAATATCCCCAAACTCAGAGCTATATATTCGTTCGATACCATAAATGATTGTGCCAATTGGGACATGGTGCTCAAAGCTGGCACCGAGCATATGAACCAACAACAAGAGGTTTTTAAACTCATGGATGCGGTAAAACCTACCGATTTGGCCTCGATTATTTACACTTCGGGTACTACAGGTCGTCCAAAGGGTGTAATGCTCACACACAACAACATTGTCTCGAATGTGTTGGGATGCGAATCGCGCGTACCTTTTGACAAAGGAGCCTATACCGGGCTTAGCTTTTTACCCTGCTGTCATATATTTGAACGCATGATTTTGTACCTCTATCAATACATGGGTGTGTCTATTTATTTTGCTGAGTCGATAGAAAAAATCGGAGACAACCTCAAAGAAGTAAAACCGCAGGTGATGACTGTGGTGCCTCGTGTTTTAGAAAAAGTATATGATAAAATTTATGCCAAAGGTGCTGCATTATCTGGCCTTAAGAAAAGCATATTTATGTGGGCTATCAAAGTAGGCGAAAAATATGACCCGTACAAATCTGGATTTTTCTATGATTTACAATTAAAAATCACTCGAAAACTTGTTTTTAGTAAATGGCAAGAAGGCTTGGGTGGCAACTTAGAACTACTCGTTTCGGGTTCGGCAGCGTTACAACCCAGACTCGCTAGATTGTTTGGTGCAGCCGAAATCCCAGTGATGGAAGGCTACGGACTTACCGAAACCTCACCTGTGATTGCCGTAAACGACCAGCGCAATAACGGCTGGAAAATTGGTACGGTTGGTAAAGTCATTGACAATATCGAGGTAAAAATTGCCGAAGACGGCGAGATTTTATGCAAAGGCCCTAGTATCGCACAAGGATATTATAAAGACGTAGAAAAAACAGCCGAAGCTTTTGCTGATGGTTATTTTCATACGGGAGATATTGGCAATATCGACAAAGAAGGTTTTTTGTCTATTACTGATCGTAAAAAAGAGATGTTTAAAACCTCTGGAGGTAAATACGTTGCTCCACAATTATTAGAGGGTGAGCTCAAACAATCACGTTTTATTGAACAAATAATGGTGGTTGGCGAAGGTGAAAAAATGCCTGGTGCTCTGATACAACCCAATTTTGATTTTATCAAAGAATGGGCCTCGAGAAAAAACATTCAGTTGGGGAGTTCTCTCAAAGATATTTGTGGTCATGAAGAGGTCAAAAAGCGTATACAACAAGAGGTGGATGAGATTAATTCAAGATTTGGTAAATGGGAACAAATCAAGCGTTTTGAACTTACACCAAGTATCTGGTCTATCGAGACAGGTGAATTGACACCGACTTTAAAAATGAAACGAAAAATTATTTTGGAAATCTATAAAGATTTGTACGAAAAAATATATGGTCGTCAGTAATATTTTCGATTAATAAGAAGTAATCACATAAACGTATAAAAAATATAGTGTTTATGTGATTACTTTTTGTTTTACTTTTTGTTTTTGTATGCCCAATAAAAAACTTGAGGTAGTACTGTAAATGATAGAATCATACAAATTAATATTCCGCCTACAATCATAATAGCAAGAGGTTTTTGAATTTCTGCTCCCATACCAGATGAGAGTGCAGCGGGTAATAGCCCCATAGCCCCCATTAAAGCAATCATTGCTACTGGTCTAATTCGACTATTTACGCCATTTTTTATAGCTTTTTCAAGTGTTTGTCCTTTTCGTAAATTGTCTTTCATAACTCCGATTAAAACAATACCATCGATGGTGGCGACACCAAACAAAATTATGAATCCAATACCCGCCGAAATTCCGAAAATAGTACCTGTACACCAGAGTGAAATAAACCCTCCAATAAATGCAAATGGTATTGTTAATGCAGATATTAAAGTATCTTTAATTGTACCAAAATTGAAATAAAGAAGGAATAGAATAAGTATCATTACAGCAGGTACAATAAGCCCTAACTGTGCTGTTGCTCTCTCTTTGCTTTCGAATTCGCCAGCCCAAATCACTTTATTTTCTTCAGGGATATTAGTTTTTTCTTTGACAACTTTCTTTGCTTCGGCGATTGTGCTTCCCAAATCTCGTCCTGTTATGCTAAATCCTGTAGCAATATACCTGCTACTGCCCTCACGATAAATAAATGTTGGCCCCGTTAAGTAGCTAATTGTTGCAATTTCTTTTAAAGGTATTTTGTTTCCTGACTGTGTTGGGATAAGGATATCCCCTATTTTTTCTTCATTGTCGCGGTATTCTTTAGCAAAGCGGATACGTACATCAAACATTCTATCATCTTCATAAAAAGTGGTTGCTGCACTCCCGCCTATAGTCATTTCTACAACTGCTTGTGCGTTGGCTATATCTATACCGTACCTCGCCATAAGGTGTTCGTGTAATTGAATTCTAAGTTCGGGTAATCCTATATTCCTATAAACATTCAAATCTTCTATGCCATCTACGTCTTTTAGCGCATCAGCAATTTGATCTGCATATTTTTCTAGTTCAAACAAATCGTTTCCGAATACTTTTACAACCAGAGAGCTTTTAACACCGGCTACGTATTCTTCAACATTGTCTTGTATGGGTTGACTAAAGCCTAATACAATACCAGGATAAACTTGTAACTCTTTTCTCATTTCATCAATAAGATCTGCTTTTGAGAGTTGGCTTTCCCAATCGTCTTCTGGATATAATTGTATATGAAACTCTATATTAAAAAAGCCTGTCGGATCTGTACCATCATTAGGCCTACCTACTTGATTTAGTACAAATTCAACTTCTTTAAAGTTTCTAATTTTTTGTTTCAGTTCTTTTGCTATACGATTGGACTCTTGAAGGTTTACACTATTAGGGAGAGTTGCCCTGACATACAAGGCACCTTCGTTTAGTTTTGGAATAAATTCTGTTCCGTAATTCATAAATCGGAATCCGCAAGCGGTGAGTAAAATTACAAAACCAACGATGGTTATTTTTTTATACTTTGTACTAATTACAAATAATTGGAAGATATTATTGGTAAAAAACCTAGAGACAAAGTTGTGTTTTTCTACAATATTTTTACGCAGCAAAACCTTACACATTGCAGGGACATACGTAATACTAAGAATCAGTGAGCCTAATAAAGCATAACCTAAGGTAAATGCTAGAGGTGAAAACATTTTGCCTTCAACTTTCTGGAATGAAAATATTGGAAATAATGCTACAATCAAAATAATTTGGGCAAAGACTATATAACTTGCCACACTGCTAGCACTTTTTTTGATAATACCCGATTTTGCCATTTTGTTAAAAGCAGGCATACCTATTTTGTGGGCTTTTTTTTCCATGGCTACAAAAACGGTTTCAACAATTACAAGAGTCCCTTCTAGAAGTAGTCCAAAGTCAATAGCTCCCATAGAAATAAGGTTGGCAGGTAGTCCTTGAATACGCAACATAGTTATAGCAAATAAAAATGAAAGCGGAATAACCGAAGCTACAATCACAGTGGTACGCCAATTGAACAAAAATATAAATACGATTACTGAAACTAAAAAAATACCTTCAGCGATATTTTTAGACACCGTTTTTACAGTCGTATTTACAAGTTCTGTTCGATCAATAAATGGTTCTATTTGTACATCTTTTGGAAGAATTGTAGTATTCAACTCATCTATTTTTGCTTTTAATTTAGGAATTACATCACTGGGGTTTTCGCCCCTAAGCATGATGACGATCCCTTGTACTAAATCATCTTCGTCTTGAAACCCTACTTGGCCTAACCTTGGCTTTGCTGAAACTGCTACCTCAGCTACATGTTTAACCAAAATAGGTGTATTTTCTCTAGCTTCTATCAATATATTTTCTATATCTTCGATACTTTCTAAGAGACCTACACCTCTAACCACATATGCTTGGGCACCTCGCTCAATAACGTCTCCACCAACATTGACATTACTTCTAGACACGGCTTCAAATACATCTAAAGGCGACAAGCCATAATTAGCTAGCTCTGTTGGATTAATTTTAATTTCATAAGTTTTTTCTTCTCCTCCAAAACTTACTATATCAGCAATGCCTTGTACTGCGACCAATTCTCGCTCTATTACCCAATCTTGTATAGCTGTGATTTCTTTTATTGGTCTATCGCTTTTAATCACATATCTAAAAATTTCGCCAGTGGCTCCATACGGAGGTTCAATTTTAGCATTTGCCCCATCTGGCAAATCTATACCTTGTAACCGATTTGCTGCATATTGTTGAGCATAGAAATCGTCTACATCATCATCAAATATGACAGTCACCACCGAAAGTCCGAAGAGAGAGATAGACCTAACGTCAGATTTTTTAGGTATGGTATTCATCTCTTTCATAATCGGAAGAGTAATGAATTTTTCTATCTCTTCTGCGCTTCTTCCAGGCCATTGGGTGATAACTCTAGCTCTTGTATTGGTCACATCAGGAAAAGCCTCTATCGGAGTATTTTTTAGACTAATTAAACCGATTACAAACAATAATCCTGTTAGAAAAAAGATGATTATTGAGTTTTTTAAAGAAAACGCAACAATATTTTGAATAAGCTTTTGCATTGTGATATTTTATTTTAATTCTTCAAAAACCAATAATTGATTTTTAGTGATTATTGTTTCTCCCTCGCTTAATCCTTTTTGTACATAACTCACTTTGTTTGTTTTGATAGTTATCACAACTTCTCTAATTTCGATATCGCAATCTTGATGATATACCAAAACGTAGTTTTTATTGTTAGAAAACACAATTGATGCTGTTGGTATAGCTACTTCTTGTTTGTTAATTTTTTTCTGAACGATAACATCTGCATTCATACCTGGTTTCAGTTTATAATCTTTATTTTCTATTTCCATTCTTGCCTGGAGTACTTTAGTGTTTTGATCTAGAACATGAGAAACGGCGTCGATGTGTCCTTCAAAAATCATATCTGGATAAGATAGTGTATTGATGTTTACTTCCATACCTTCATTTATATAAGCGATATCGGTAGCATAAATATTTGCCATCACCCATATATTGTTGAGATTAGATATAGAAAAAAGAGGGAGCTCATTATCTGTTACTGTTGTTCCTGGATTAATGTTTTTGTGAGTAACAAAGCCTGAAATAGGAGCTTTTATTTGGAATACATTTTTAGAATTATCTGCGCTATAGAGTGATAAAATATTTTTTACTTTTTCTCTTTCTGATTGTAAAATATTGAGTTGATTTTGACTTTCTATTAAGTCTTTATTTGCTAAAATTCCATCATTAAACATTTGTTTTTTTGCATCCAAATCTATTTTTGCTATTTCTATTTTTGCATTTATAGAGTGTAGTTCTGCCTGGAGAGAATTGAGCTCTGCACTTTTCATTTCTGCCAAAATTTGTCCTTTAACTACCTCATCTCCTAATGAAAAATAAGTGTTGGATATCATACCATCCAAAAGGCTATTAAAGTGAACTATATTGTTGGGGTTTATTTGGATATTACCTGTGAGGTGAATTTTTTCAACAACTTCTTGTTTTTGTACGGTCAAAGTTTCAATGATTTTTTTTGTCTTGCTATCGATACAATATGTATCACTGTCAGACGCTTCATCTACTTGCTTTTTTTTACAACCAACAAAAAGTATTGTTGCTACCAAAATTACTGTGTAAATTAAATTTGATTTCATTATATTTTCTTAATTATAGATATCTTTCCCTAAATAAAAATTTAGCTCTTCGATCTTATGATTTATATCTCTTTTTGCCTCTAGTAAAATTGTTTTGTTTTCAATATAAGACTCTAAAAAATCGAAATACTCCAACATGCTAAGGTTCTTTTTTGCCAAATTTTTAGTATAACTTTCAAGCATAAGATCTAGATCTTGATTGTAATCTTTATCTATATTATCGTAAAAATCAATGGCTTTGAGCAACAGTTTATATGACAATAAAATTTCGTTTTCGATAGATATCAATACTCTTTTTTGCTCTGTTTTTGCTACTTCTATATTGATTTTTGCCTTTTGGATATTTCCTTTATTGCGGTTAAAAATAGGCAGGTCAAACTCGAGCCCTACACCTACAAAATCAAGCATAGTATTACCATTTCTGTCATAGTTTATTCCTAAGGTAAGATCTGGTATTCGTTGTGCTTTTTCATAAGTTAATAATTTATCTGCATATTCATTCTCTAGCAATTTTAATTTGTAATCAGGACGATTTTCTTTAGCTACTTCGATCATCTTATCAACAAGGATAGACTTATATGCTTGGGTATTTTTGATAAAACCATCCAAAGTAATTTCGAGTGGTGTTACAGGATTAATATGTAATAGTGTTTTTAGCCTATTCTGTATTTCATCCAACTGATTATTTAAGCTCAAAATATCTTTGTTAATTTTTAATTCCTGCGCTTTTAACCTCATAAAAGTTGCTTTTGAAATAATATTCAGGTCTAATTGTTTTTTGTACGCATCTGTAAGTATAGAAATATTTTTCGAAAGATATTCATGTGTCTCTATAGAGTATTTAACATACTGATAATCTATCAATTGAGTACGCAATTCGAGTTTTAAACCTCTCAATAAATCATTGAAATATTGTTCAGCTTTGGATACATCAACCTCTTCTAATGCAATAAGTTTTTGGCGTTTACCCGCAGTATAAATCAATTGGTTGATCTCAAACGAAATCTGCTGATCTTTTCCAAAATTTCCGAAAAATGGCGGTGATGACTCTGTGGTTTGGTTTTTCCAAAGATTGATTTCACTTATAGAAAAACTCGGGTTTGGCCACAAACGCGCCTGGATTGCTTCAGCTTTTTGTTTCTCTATGTTGAGTTTTTCAGACATTAAAAGCAAATTATTATGTAAAAAAATAGCCTCTGCTTTTTCTCGAGAAATCTTGAGAGTGTCTTGTGCGTGTATTTGTAAACCAAAAACCAAACTCACGCATAATAATAAAATTCGCTCCATTAAACAATGTTTTTTGTGTAACGCAAATTTGCCTTCATTGCCCTTAAAATTTGCTTAAGCAAAATAAAATTTGGCTTAAGACAAGTAAATTGACAATCTTTTTTGTCAATAGCATGTATATAAAAGTCTAAATTTGTATTATGAAAATATTGGTTATAGAAGACGAGGCTACACTCAACAACAATATATGTGAAGCCTTGCGGGCAGAAAACTTTGTGGTAAAAAGCGTGTTTGACGGTTTTTTAGCAGAAAAACTATTAACTAAAGAAATGTATGATTGTGTAATATTAGACATCAACCTGCCTCATAAAAACGGATTTGATATTTGTAAAGACTTTCGAAAACACAATACTCAAACGCCTATACTTATACTTACGGCTTTTGACGAACTAGAAGATAAAATTAAAGGGTTTGATAACGGTGCAGACGATTATTTAACAAAGCCTTTTTTTATGAAAGAGCTGATAATGCGTGTTAATTTACTTATTAAAAGAAGTCAAAAAGAAAATAAAAACTCTAAAATAATACACTCAGATGATATATTAATTTATACATCACAAAAAAAGGTTACACGACAAAATCAAGACATAAAACTTACACCTAGAGAATATCAAATTTTGGTTAAACTTTGTGAGAATGCAGGCGAAATAATTTCAAAAAATGATTTAATCGAAGAGATTTGGGGCACATCTGTATCCGTAAACACCAATACAATAGAAGTTTACGTGAATTTTTTAAGAAACAAAATTGACAAGCCCTTCGGAAAAAATTCTATTAAAACCAAAGTTGGTTATGGTTATTATTTTGATATATAATGAAAATTAGAAACAAAATACTTTTTTATTTCTCTAGTACCGTCATTGTACTGTCTGCACTATCTATTACAATTATTTATGTTATATTTTCAGCATATCGCGAAGAGGAGTTTCAACAACAACAATTTTCTAAAATAAAATATACTATCGGGCTTATAGAAGAGTTTGACGAAATTAGTGCCGAGATTTCTAGTTTATTAGACAAACAAGATATTCATGATTTTTATGATGAAAAAATGCTTGTTTTTGACGAAAACAAAAAACTTATATTCTCTAGTATAGATAATTTAGAAATCCATAATTCGCAAAAAATACTTAATAATCTCTCAGATAGAGTAACTTGTATTGAAACTAAAGAAAACGACTATGATTTAGTCGGAGTTGTGGTTTTTAAAAATTCAAAAAAATATTATGCTATTTCTAAGGCTTATGATTATTTTGGATATTCAAAAAAAAATTTTTTAAAAAAAGTGTTAATTAGC
>JBFHGP010000028.1:0-21226 GCA_041583035.1 Flavobacterium sp. | reverse complement strand
TTTTGCGAATCACTGGGTGACCACCACGCTCAGACACACCATTGATGATTTCGTCATTCGCCAAAACAGTACCCAAAGCCGGACACCAATTGACCTCGGTTTCTGCCAAATAGGTCATTCTGTATTTCAACAAAATTGCTTGTTGTTTATCAGCCGACCAGCTATTCCACTCTTCTGCTGTAAAACTAGGTGTATCGTCGTCACAAACAGCATCTACCTGAGTGTTTCCGGCACGTTCAAACTCTTTGATAAGCACCGAAATATCTTCTGCTTTATCATCAATATTGCAATAATATGCATTAAAAAGCTGAATAAAAATCCATTGTGTCCAACGGTAATAATCTGGGTTTGATGTACGTACTTCACGACTCCAATCAAACGAAAAACCTATTTTGTCGAGCTGTTCGCGGTATCTTTTGATATTGGTTTCGGTAGTGATAGCAGGGTGTTGCCCTGTTTGTATAGCATACTGCTCTGCCGGCAATCCGAAACTGTCATAACCTTGCGGATGCAAAACATTGTAACCTTGGTGACGCTTGTACCTAGCGGTAATATCTGAGGCGATATACCCCAGCGGATGCCCAACGTGCAGCCCCGCCCCCGATGGGTACGGAAACATGTCTAACACATAGTATTTTTCTTTATCAGAATGGTTGGTTGATTTAAATGTTTGCTTCTCTGCCCAATATTTTTGCCATTTGGGCTCAATTTCATTCGGATTGTACTTCATTATTTCTTGATAATTTATCTCTTAATTTTCTTGATTTGTATTCATTAATGCACGCAAAACATCCCAAACATCTCTTTGAGAATATTCGCCAAAATAGCTTGCGTATTTACCATCTGGGTTGATGATGACAAAGCTACCGCATGGATAATGATGTTTAAAAAATGTTTTTTGGATAATCGCCTCTGGGTCTTTGTGCCATGTCATTATTCCGTCATATTTTTCTAAACCTTTAGCGTTTTTGTAAATATAAATGGGTTGTGTTTGAGCGATTTTTTTAATGCCAATTTCTAGTTCTCCGAACCATATTTTACGGCTATTTTTGGTGGCTGAACCCGACGAATTACACCAATCTATCCCTGGGTAATACAAAATCACTAATGGTTTTTGCCAATCTACATTTTTGGGCTGACCCACCGCTTTTTGGAGTTTTTCTACCAACTGTTGATGATTGGTCAATTCGCCCGCCTCTAACCTATCAACTATTTTTTTATGGTTGGGTTTGATTGTGATTGCTGTAACACTTGATTGCCTACGTAATTTTTCGAAAGCCTCAAAGGTGAGTTCTTGGTCGTTTTGGTCATAATATTTTTCTGTTTGATGTTGCGCAAAAACTGCGGTTTGGAAAAACATCAAACACAAAATAATTATTCTTTGGTAGCAATTTTTCATTTTTATGATTTTGAAAATCTTTCAAAAATAAGCATTTCTTTACAACAATTCAATTATTTCGTGTTGTACTGCAACACCTTTGTCTTTATTGTACCACAATTGCAAAGCAGTTTTTACCTCATCGGTGATTTTGCCGTACTGTTCTTTGAGTTTTATGACCAACTCGGCTCCTTCTTTGGGTCTTGGCCCCCAAGCAAACAAATCTTTTTCGAGGTCTTCATTAATAACAATTAATTTCGGAATCGAGCGTCCGCCATTGGTCAAATATTTTTGCATCAAATCATCATTATCGTCACGCAATACCATTCTGAACTCAATCAACGGGTTTTGATCTGCCATTTTTTTCAATACAGGCACATTCTGCGCAGCATCACCACACCAACTCTCCGTCAAAACCAACCATATTTGCTTTGCCGATATTTTTTGCATAGCCTCTATGGCCTCGGGCAACAAGGTTTGTGTTTTATCTAATCGTTTGATTCTCGTACGGTTGAGTTTGGTAAAATCAGTCAGCATATCGTTTTGTTCATGCCCGGTCGAACGATTTTCTGCAATCATTTGGTCCATCAATTGTAGATATTCGTCGTAAGACATCGATTTTTCTAGTGCGTTTTGGTATATCTGCTTCATTATTTTGTAATTTTAGACAAAAATATAAATTTATACGCGCATAAAACGAAATGAGCAAAAATTCGATGATATTTGGCCTTGCCTTATCTGGCGGTGGTCACAAAGGACTAGCCCATGCGGGCGTATTACAATTTTTAAATGAAAAAAATATTTATCCCGAAATTATCTCTGGCACGAGTGCCGGAGCGATTGTTGGCGGATTGTATGCCAATGGAAAAAAACCAAAAGAGATTTTAGATTTTTTCAAATCGGTGAGTTTGCTACGTTGGTCACATTTGTCTTTCAAAAAAGCTGGTTTTTTGGATGCAGATCAGTTTGCAAAATATCTTTTTAACGAATTTGAAGACAAAACATTGGGCGAACTCGATACCGAATTATATGTATCTGCAACAGAAATAGAGCGTGGCAAGCTCAAAATTTTCCCGAAAAACACGTCGGTGGTAAAAGCCATTTTGGCCTCGAGCGCCTTCCCAGGCGTATTTACTCCAGTAACCATCAACGGGCGTATTTACAGCGATGGCGGCATGCTCAACAATTACCCCGTAAATACCATCCAAGGGCGTTGCGATTTTTTGATAGGCAGTAATGTAAACCCCGTATTAATCGAAAATCCGATGCGATTTACCTCGATAAAATCGGTGGCGTTTAGGGCATTCGAAATCATGATGATGCAAAATACTTTTCCGCAAAACGAATTGTGTGATTGGCATATTATGCCCGAAAAGCTAGCTGCGTACAATACTTTTGAAACTTCCAAAAAGCGTATGGGCGAAATTTTTGACATCGGTTATGAAGAAGCAAAAAATCAGTTTGAAAAAATCAAAGACAAATTGAGCTAAAAAAAATTTGGCGGCTATTTCGGATAGTTTTGTATTTTAGCCAAAAAAAAAGCACAACAAGCTATGAAATATCAGATTTGGAAATACATCAACCTCAGAGAAGGAGAAGATGTAAAAACAAAGGTATTAGAGAATGTAACTTCGAATATTTCTTTTAGAGGAGCCAATTTATGGATTTTGGCCTGCGCTATCATCATTGCATCAGTCGGATTGAACGTCAACTCGACAGCCGTAGTGATTGGTGCCATGTTAATCTCTCCATTGATGGGGCCGATTGTGGGAGCTGGTTTTGCATTGGGTACTTATAATTTTGAGCTTTTTAAACGTTCGATGAAAAACTTACTCATTGCCACTGCGGTGAGTTTGGTAGTATCGGCAATATACTTCTATTTGAGTCCGTTCAAAGATGTAGAATCTGAGATTTTGGTGCGTACTGCACCTACCATTTATGATGTAATTATTGCATTTTTTGGTGGATTGGTAGGGATTATCGCCATCACCCGCGTAGAAAAAGGTAATCCGATACCTGGTGTGGCTATCGCAACAGCTTTGATGCCGCCGCTTTGTACAGCTGGTTATGGTCTGGCTACTTTTAACTTGTCTTATTTTGCTGGTGCATTTTATTTATATACCATCAACTGTTTTTTTATATGCATCGCTACATTCTTGATTGTCAAATACTTAAAGTACCCCCCTCATACCTTTATCAATCCAAGTTATGAGAAAAAGATCAGAACAATTATTTATACTTTGATTTTTGTGATGATTGTACCAAGCTCTTATTTGGCTTACAATCTTTTTAACGAACGTACTTATGCCAAGGCGATTCAATCATTTATTGATGAAGAATTTATCAACAGAGATTATGATGTATTTTACAAAAAAATCAATTACAATACCAGTCCGAAAACGATAGAATTGGCTTTTATCAACAAAAAATTTACAGAACAAGAAATAGAAATGTACAACAAAATATTGGTAGATCGTGGTGTTGAAGACACCGAGCTCATCATCAAACAAGATGGAGATATCAAAGCCGAAATTTTGAAAGAATTGGGCAAACACGACGCAGATATTAGCGAAAAAGACGTGACTATCAACAACCTCAGACAAGAATTGGAAAAGTATAAGGTAGATGAACCTAACATAGTGGAAGAAATCAAAATACTATACCCTCAAGTGACCGATGTGATGCTAGGAACAGTGGAGGAATACGCCGGAACAGACAGTATAAAAATCAATCACCTGATACTATATAGCGCTAAAAATGACAGTATTGACCCGCAAAAACTCGAACGTTGGCTAGTGCAAAGATTTCAGACAAAAAACCTGATTTTGATGCGCACGCCCAAAACCATCATCAAAGAAACAATAACAGAAGAGAAAAAAGAAACATCAAATACCATACAAAACCAATAATATTACAAAAGATACCCAAAATTGTATAACGAATATCTGTTAACTTTGTATGTACAAACACGACAAAGTCATGACATTCTATATTCCGATATTATCTATCGACAGCGAACAAGACGCTTTGATTATCCAAAGTGCTTTAGAAAATATTTTGGCTACCGAGCAAGTTACCGTCGAGTTGAACAACCTACGGGCAGTAATAGACACCCAAAACCCCAACGAGGTATTGCCCAAAGCAGTTGAAAAAATCAGACAACTGGGCTACCAAGTACCTTCGGTAACCAAAATCTATCCGGTAACCAATCTGGCATGCGCCTCGTGTGCTGGCAATGCTGAGGCTGTACTAAACAACCTATTTGGGATACTCAATGCCGAGGTTAATTATGCCAATTCTTCAGGAAAAATTGAATATATCCCCTCACTTGTCTCTTCAGATATAATGAAATCTGCCGTACAATCTGCTGGCTACGATATGGTAGTGGATGAATCGGAGCAGGCAAAAGAAAACCTCGAAGAAATTCAAAAAAATAATTATCAAAAACTAAGAAAAAAAACTATCGGCGCACTGTTTTTTGCCATTCCTTTATTTGTCATCGGCATGTTTTTTATGGACAAGCCTTGGGCCAATATAGCGATGTGGATTTTGTCTACACCGATGCTATTTTATTTTGGTCAATCATTTTTTATAGGTGCATGGAAACAACTCAAACATCGATCGGCCAATATGGACACCTTAGTAGCCATCAGCACCGGTACAGCCTATATATACAGCGTTTTGGTAACTGTTTTTTCAAAACTCTGGCAGCAAAACAACATTCATCCTCATGTATACTTTGAAGCGGCAGGGATCGTCATTGCATTTATTCTTTTGGGTAAATTACTAGAAGAGAAAGCTAAAGGCAACACCAGCTCAGCCATCAAAAAACTTATGGGTATTCAACCCAAAACAGTGACTGTTATCAGTGACAATCATGAAAAAACAATAGCTGTCTCTCAAGTAAAAATAGGTGACAAAATATTGGTCAAACCCGGCGAACGAATAGCGATAGACGGCATAGTTATCAAGGGGCAATCTTATGTAGACGAAAGCATGATTAATGGCGAAGCTGTGGCTGTTCTCAAAAAAAAGTCAGAAAAAGTATATGCTGGTACAATCAATCAAAAAGGAAGTTTTCTGTTTGAAGCACAAAAAATAGGTGGCGATACGGTTTTGGCACAAATCATCAAAGCTGTTGAAGATGCTCAAGGCAGCAAAGCTCCCATCCAAAAAACTGTTGATAAAATTGCCCGAATATTTGTACCTATTGTACTCAGTATTGCTGTTCTGAGTTTTATAATTTGGATGATTTTTGGAGGCGAAAATGCTTTTACTCAAGCCTTAATAGCCTTTGTGACTGTTTTAGTCATTGCTTGCCCGTGTGCACTAGGCTTGGCAACGCCTACAGCTATCATGGTAGGTATCGGCAAAGGTGCAGAACAAGGTATATTGATAAAAAATGCCGAAAGTCTTGAATTAGCAAGAAAAATAAATGCAGTTATCTTAGACAAAACAGGAACTATAACTGAAGGCAAACCTTCTGTAAACGAATTGATTTGGACAAAAAACAAAACTGACGAATGGCAAAACATACTATATAGTATCGAAAAAGCGTCAGAACACCCGTTGGCAGATGCTATCGTAAATCATTTACAAAACAACAGTCGTTTGCTCGATGATATCGAAATAGATAATATTGCTGGACAGGGCATCAAAGGGAGGTTTCAACAACAAAATTATTATGTAGGTAATCCAAAATTGATATACGAAAAAGGCATTGAAATCACAGACAAACATCAACAAAAAATTGATCAAAAATTAGCACAAGCACAAACGGTGGTATTGTTTTGCAACGAGCAAGAAGTATTGGCTATTATTGGCATCACAGACCAAATCAAACGTACATCGGCAAAGGCTATCAGTGATTTACAAGCCGCCAATATTGATGTGTTTATGCTGACTGGTGATAACGAGCAAACAGCAAAAAACGTCGCCAATCAACTACATATCGACCAATACAAAGCAGATGTTTTGCCCGCAGAAAAAGCAGATTTTGTAAAACAACTGCAACAACAACAAAAAATAGTGGCGATGGTTGGCGATGGTATCAACGACAGTACAGCTTTGGCGCAAGCCGACGTAAGCATAGCCATGGGCAAAGGAAGCGATATCGCCATGGATGTTGCTAAAATGACTATCATATCATCTGATTTAAACAAAATTTTGATGGCGATAAAGCTTTCTAAATACACCGCTAGAGCCATTCATCAAAATCTTTTTTGGGCGTTTATTTACAACGTTATCGGGATTCCGGTAGCTGCTGGTTTGCTATACCCCATCAACGGTTTTTTACTCGACCCAATGTGGGCTGGCGCAGCTATGGCACTAAGCTCTGTAAGTGTAGTCAGCAATAGTCTTAGACTAAAATTCAAATCATTAAAAAATAAATAACTACCTAACTATGAATAAATTAACATTCAAATCAAACATCAATTGTGAGGCTTGCGTAGCCAAAGTTACCCCAATACTCAACGAAAACCCTCACATCAAAAACTGGGAAGTGGACACCCAAAATCCTAACAAAATATTGATCGTAGAAGGCGAAAATATCGATACAAACAAACTCGCCATTTCACTTGAAAAAATCGGTTATAAAATTGAAAGTTTAACCTAAAAACAACATGCTTTGTAGGTCAAATGTCTTATATTCGAGCAATTTTTAAGACCTTTGGCCCATGAGTAAAATCGAAGATAAAATCATCAATGGCTATCAACTAAACTTGGCATTATTGTACCAAGAAACTATGCAAATTTTTAAAAAATCGGTGGTGGTCTCTGCCCTAGTTTTATTTCTTATTGCTATTGGATTGTTTGTCGTTTATGCTATTGGATTGTTTAGCTATTTCGGATCGTCGTTACCCACGCAAGAACAAATAGAGCAACTAAGCAATGCCAATTTATCTATCCAACAATTGCTAAAACTAGGTTTGATCCAGTCTTTAGTTTTTGCTTTTTTAGGGGTATTATCTGCCGGATTACTTCGTTTATGTAAAGATGTTGACCAACAAAAAGTGCCAACACTCGAAACTGTTTTTCGGGTATTTATCCAAAAAACAGGGTGGAAAGTATTTGTATTCACATTATTTTTTCAAATAGTATTATCTGGTCTAACTTTTGTATTCGATTCTTTGAATATTTTTTTGGCTTCTTGGTTTGTAATGATTTTGGGATATACCTTGTTTATCTTGGTTATTCCTCTAATTACTTTTGACAATTACAGCATTAGCAAAGCTATTTTTAGCAGTGTAAAACTGGTCAACCAACAACCTTTTTTAATGCTTAGTTTGGTAATGTTTAATAGTGTTTTCGCACTGTCTGGAATTTTCTTTTTACTAATCGGAATTTTCATTACTGTTCCTATTTGGTATGCGTTCACATACAGCTTATACAAGCAATTAGCTTAAAATCAAAACAGTATAGTTATTATTTATGTTTTTTTTTTGTATTTTTGATTAAACACAAAATTGATAAATGATGAAAAAAATAATCTATCCATGTGTACTAAGTATCTTTTTTTGCTTGGGATGCAACAACGACGACGATATAATTTTATCTAATTGTGATGAAATTGCGGTAGTAAATGATGAAATTTTTAACAATACTACAAACGAAAACTTTGGGATAACATCCGTAACACTCGACCAAGATTGCCTGAGTGTGACCATTGCGGCCAGTGGTTGCAACCCTGACAATTGGGACCTCAACCTTGTTGCTTCTGAAAGTGTGTTTGAATCTTTACCCACGCAACGCGAAGCCAAAATTGAGTTTGTAAACCCCGAAGATTGCTTGGCTGCTTTTGAAAAAACAGTATCATTTAACCTCACTCCTATACAAACCAACGGACAAAACGAAGTGTATTTGCATTTAGAAGATTGGGACGAAGTAATTATTTATACTTATTAATGAAAGTATTTTCACTAAAACCATATAAAAAACGCCCCAAATAGTATCTAACTTTTTGGGGCGTTTTCACAATTTCGAGATTTTTCCTTGTTTAATTCTCTAAAGGTAAAAAACTATAATTTTTCGAATAATAAAGCATCTGCTCTGCAAATGTTTGCGGATAAGTCACTTCGATATCTACAATATTACCTTCTTTGTCTGTTAACGGAAACAACACAGGGTTAACAAAACCGCGATATGGCGGAGTGTTGAATTTTTTGTTTCTCTCCAAAACCTCTTGATGCAAAGCCTGATCTACTTTTACACCATAATTCTCTACCAGAGCTTTTCCGGCTTCGTAGTCACCTTCAGATTTGATACGTTGAACCTCGCGAAGCAGTTCGCCAAAAATGGTGTGTAACTTGTCATAATCGCGAATTTTGAAATACGTTTTACCGTTTTTCACCACTTTTTCTATCACTTGTTCTTCTTGCCCCCTTTCAAACGCCCAAGCACTCACCCACTGACGGTTACGCATATGTGCTTCTTCGATATCATTACCTGGCTCTATACGTACCAACTGGGTCATCAATCCGTTTCGGATATAATCATTGTAAGCAGCTTTGGCCATGCTTTTCCAATCGTCTACCAAGCCTAGCTCTTCCATTTTTTGGTTATACAAAAAGTACAAAGCTACCAAATCTGCACGTCCTTCTTCTAAGGTCGAAGCATAGCTTTTTAACGTCTCTTTAGGTGTACCAACACCCGGATTGAGTTTGCCCGAAGCATGACCTACCACTTCGTGCAAAGCGGTATGCAACTTATCAGCAATCTCACCATATTTTTCTGTCAACTGAATTTCTTCTTCATCAAAGGCAAATTCTTTGAGTTTTTCGCCGCCACCAACTTTGTTGTAAGCCTCGATAATATTCCCCAAAGACACTGATTTCGACCCATGTTCGGCTCTGATCCAATCTGCATTAGGCAAATTGATACCGATTGGCGTAGACGGTGTGCAATCGCCACCTTCTGAGGCTACAACTACTGTTTTGTACGAAATCCCAACTACGTTTTCTTTTTTATGTTCGTCCATCAAAGGCGAATTGTCCTCAAACCATTGGGCGTTTTCTGACACCACTTCCATCTTGGCAGACATGTCAAAATCTTTGATTTGCACGGTACTTTCAAACGTAGCACGATGCCCGAGTGGGTCGTTATACACTTCGATAAATCCGTTGATGTAATCGATATTACCCTCGGTCGCGTTTACCCAAGCAATATTGTATTCGTCCCATTTTTTCAAATCGCCTGTTTGATAATATTCTATCAGCAGGCTCAGTGCTTTTGCTTGGTCACCATTTTCGGCTACTTCAACCGCTTTTTCTAACCAATAAATCACTTTATCGATGGCAGCGCCGTACATGCCACCGCTTTTCCATACTTTTTCTTCTAATTGTCCGCTGTTGTTGCGCACCAATTTGCTGTTCAATCCCCACGAAACAGGTCGTTGCGGATCAGCGTTTTCTTTAGCGGCATAAAAATCTTCTACATCTTTGGCTGAGATATTTTTTCCGTAAAAATTAACAGCCGACCCTTGTACCAGTCCTTTTGACTCATCGAGGTTTACCTTCTTGGCATCAACTTCATTAAAAAGCAACTCTACAATGGTACCGTCGAGATTGGTGTTGGTTTCTTTGAGTAATTTTTCTAAATATGCTTGCGAAAAAGCAGGTTTAATTTTATCGTTTGAATAATGGTGATGAATGCCGTTCGAAAACCAAACTCTCTTGAGATAAACTTCAAAATCGTTCCAATCTTTAGTGGTTTTATCGCCATCAAAATTTTGATAGATATTCTCTAATGCTTGACGAATTTTGAGATTGTGTCTGTAATTTTGATCCCAAAAAATATCACGTCCGGCGTAGCCAGCTTCAGACAAATAATATACTAATTTTTTTTCTTTGAGAGACAATTTGTCCCAACCCGGAATTTCGTAATTGATTACTTGAATATCAGCAAACTTCTCTGTTTGAAAAGTAATAGATTTGAGGCTATCCACCATCGTTTTCATATTTTCATCGATTTGTGCATTTTTTTTGTCAGCACAAGAAGAGAGCGTCAATGCGCCAAACAATGCTGCCAAAACTATCGTTTTTTTGTTCATAATGGTTTTTAAGTTTGTTCTTATTCAAACAAATATACAAAGATTCTTTTAAAAATATTCTGTTGATGAGAAAGCAAAGTATTTTGGATGATTTTTGTACCTTCGCGCAAAAATTTGCAGCACGGCGAAGCCCTTGAAAAAACGAACAAAAATAGCCGTGTAATGTAGCTTAATGAAAATCATCTGATTAGCTTGTCTATCGATAAAGCTATCCACAAATTTATAAAAACTAAAAACTGTTATGGCAACTTTTGTGATTACCAAAAATGCTCACGGCAAGTACAAACTCGCCTATCACGACTACAAAGGCACAGCAATTGCTGTGGGCCAAGCGATAGCTTCCAAAAATCAATGTTTACTGTTGATGGAAGCCTATAAAAACAATTTTTTCAGGGCCGAAATCGACTCGGCAACTACCTCCAAAGAGCAACATTACTTCGAAATCACCTTGGACGAAGAGGTTATTTTTAAAAGTAGAAAATTTAATACTTTGTTAAGAAAAGAGAAAGCTTTGGATGATTTCAAAAAAAATTTTGTAACTTCGGAGGTATTAGATTTTACAGAAAATATTTTTGAACCTCATACCTAAAATTATGAAGAAATTAATTGTACTATTGGTACTAACATTGACAGTCACAAGCACAACTTTTGCACAGCGAAAAGCACGCGGAAACGGCAATGTGATTGACAGAGAAAGACGCATTCCCGAATTTGACAAAGTAGAAATAGACGGCGATTTTGAAGTTGTTTTTCTCAATAATGAATTTGACAAAAAAATTATCACACACGGCGACGCCAATTTACAAGGATTAATTTTGGCCAAAGTCGAAGATGGTGTATTGTCTATCGGGTACAAATCTCCGGTAGAAATTTTGGAACAAACCGTACCGCTCAAGGTTACTATCCCGACACGCTCGGTGGTAGAAATCAGCAATATCGGTAGCGGAAAGGTGCGCAACCTTGGGGTAATCGAAACCGAAAACTTAGTTTTGAAAAACAGTGGCGCAGGTTCGCTAGATTTTAATATCAAAACAAAAACACTAGATGTAAACCTTACTGGCAGCGGAGATATCACGCTCAACGGGCGAAGCAATACTTCAAAAATAAACCATAACGGCTCGGGAACGATTGACGGCAAAGAGCTCTCGATTTTTTTCTCAGAAATAGCTGTTCAAGGTTCGGGTAATGTGTACACACACACGCTCAACGGCATCGATGGCAACATTACTGGCGCCGGAAACATTTATTACAAAGTGACCAAAACGGTAAGTGTAGAAGAAAACGGCACAGGACGTGCACTGCGTTTTTTCTAATCACTTTTTTGCTATATATCACAAGCCGATTGGTCATGAATCAATCGGCTTGTTGTTTTTGTATTCAAAAAAGCATCATCATCAAAACACTGTTTATCACAACAATGGCGACATCAATCGGCAGAGGGCAGCAAAGGCGCGTTTGTACCATTTTTGCTGCGACCAATAAGCTGCGGTAAACACGACGCTATGCTTTTTGTCTTGTTCGAATTGTAGATTGTGCTCGGCGCAAATTTGCTTGTTTTGCAAAATAGCACTATATTCAAAATTAATCAAAAAACTACGGATATCTAGATTGGTCGTACCCACAAACAGAATTTCGTCATCGATAGCAATCGTTTTGGCATGTATAAATCCTTTTTGGTACATATACACTTTTATGCCGCGTGCGACAATCCTTTTGAGAAACGACATCGACGCCGCCTGTACGATATACGAATCGCTCTCGTATGGCAACATCAGCTCTACCTCTACACCTTTGGATTGGGCTATTTTTAGCGCTGCCCTAAACTCATCTGTCGGAATAAAATAAGGCGTGCATAATTTGACCGATTTTTTGGCTTGCAAAATACTGTTGATCATCACCTCCATGGTGTAAGGAATGGATTTTCCTGGAGAGCTAAATGCAAACGACATGGGCAGAGAATCAAACTGTTTTTTTATCTCCGGGAAATATTTTTTATCATACTCAAAATCACTTTCAGCAGCTACTTGCCAATGCATCAAAAATTGTATTTGTAGCACTTTTACCGCATCACCCTCAATACGGATAGACGTATCTCGCCAATACACTTCATTGTCATAATCGTTGCTGTATTTTTTGGAGATATTCATACCGCCTGCGTAGGCAATTTGCCCGTCAATCACCACAATTTTTCGGTGGTCGCGGTAATTACTATTCGCTAACGAACTAAATCGCACTGGCAACATCAACTCAAAATCGATACCTTGTGCTTGGTAATATTTTTGTCGTTTTGCCAAGGCAGACGAGCCAAAATCATCAATCAGCAAACGCACTTGTACTCCGTCTTTTGCTTTTTGTACCAATAAATTCAGAATTTTTTTGCCCAACTCATCTTCGTCCATGATGTAATATTCGAGATGGATGTGATGTTTTGCATCGGCAATATCCTTTAATAATTTCGGAAATTTTTGTTCGCCGTTAATCAATAAATCTACCTGATTATTATCGGTCGGGAAAGCGTTTTTGGTGTTTATCAAATACTGAAAAGTCTGCGCCAAGGCAGGGCTATCTTTTGACAACTGATCGATTTGTTGATCAAATAACGCTTGCAGTTCATCCCAGCGCGAACTTAAAAAATCAACATATTTTTTTTCGATTACATCAAAGCGCTTGTTTCGCTTAAACTCTTGTCCAAAAAAATAATAAAATATCAACCCGATACCTGGCAAAAAAGTTGCTACCAATATCCAGGCGATTGCTTTTTCGGGCTTGGTGTTTTCTATCAATACAGTCACAATCACTGCAATGTAAAGCAAAGACAACGGTACAAAATACCATTGAGCGACAAAATCGTAAAGTAAAGACCAGTATTCCATAACTATATGGTCTAAATTTAGTATTTTTGTTTGATAGTATGAAGAATTGGTTTAATTTTTTTAAGCAGCAATCTGGAGAAAATCTAGAGCGAAAAGATATGAAAAAATTTTTGATTGTAGGATTAGGCAACCCTGGAGCAGAATATGTAAATACGCGTCACAATATAGGTTTTAAAGTAGTTGATTTTTTAGCAAACGAACATCAAGCCGATTTTCAGGCGCTCAAACTCGGGCAAGTAGCCGAAGTAAAAATAAAAGGACGCACCCTGATTTTACTCAAACCAAACACTTACATGAACTTGTCGGGCAAGGCGATTAATTATTGGTTAGAAAAAGAAAAAATACCGATAGAAAATTTGTTGGTCATTACCGATGATTTGAACTTGCCTTTCGGAACTTTACGACTAAAAGCCAAAGGGTCTGACGGCGGACATAATGGTTTAAAAAGCATACAATCTGTGATGCAAACCACTAATTATGCAAGATTTAGGTTCGGAATTTCAGACGAGTTTAAAAAAGGCCGTCAGGTAGATTATGTGCTCGGCGAATGGACAGAAGACGAGAAAAAATTATTGCCAGAACGATTGCAAACTTCTGCCGATGCAGTCAAGAGTTTTGCCTTGGCAGGACTAAGCAACACCATGAATCAATACAACGGAAAATGATGCGACAAATTTTATTTTTTATTTTCGGATTTTTATTAATCAGCTGTAAATCAACTTATATGCCAACATGCGAACCCGACAAAACATGCACCACCGAGCGACAGTATAATCGAGGTATCGAGGTAAAAAAAGATCAGTTTGAACGTTTGTATCTCAAAACCATCAACAAAGACAATCAGTACTTGATTTATCATAAATCTGAAAAAATAAACAACGACCCAAGACTGCAAGATGCTGGCTATGTAGAAGAAGTTTTTATTGAGCTACCTTCAACGCCTATCAACAAAAGTTGGAGCGATGAGGCACTGAGCGAACTCGATATTTACTTTGTACGCAAATGTTTTTGTGGCCCGCTTGCAGGCACATTCCCGATAAAAAAAGGAACGATAGCTATCAAACATAGCGAAAAAATCACCGAAATAGATTTTCGGTTCACTAAACCTGGTACAGACGAAACGGCTCATTTAACATTTGCTGTGAAGTAGAAATTATCAATAACCTCATGTAGATTGAAAAATCAATGAGGTTTAATTTTACTCAAAAATGTAAAAAAAAACTTACATTAAGTAAAAAATTTATTACATTTGTTTTGTCTAACATTATAACAAAACGTATTATGAAAAGTATTTATTTATTTCCGAATAGGCTAAAAATACCAGCTTTGGTAGCTTTTGTAGCATCCATCACTTTAATTATACTCTATTATTCAGATATTAAAATCGAAATTCCGCTAACCGTTTTTGTTTTTGTTAGTGATAATTTTATATCAGAAGCAGAATACTTTAGTTTTGTCGAACAAGATATCTATAACGAAATTCTTGATTGTACATTTTTCATCAGCGGCATGATTTTGGCTTTCTCCAAAGAAAAAGTTGAAGACGAAATGATCACATTCATCAGATTAAAATCGCTCTTATACTCTACCTATTTTATATTTATTTTATTGATTTTAGGAGAAATATTCATTCATGGTTTATCGTTTTTAAATGTGATTGTTGGTTTTTTATATACATTTATTATACTTACCAATATTTTTTATTACACCAATTTATTCATCTACAAAAAACAGTTTGACCATGAAAACGAAAATTAAAGTCTTTCGCGCCATACACGAAATGACGCAGGCAGAACTGGCAGAAAAACTTGGTGTTACCCGACAAACCATCAATGCAATTGAAGCAGGAAAATATGCCCCCTCAGTAGAATTGGCCTTAAAAATGTCTAAACTTTTTAACGTAAGCGTCAACGAAATTTTTCAATTAGATTAAAATTCAGTACATTAGTATAAATTATACTGAAAAACATGAAAAAATTTTTGATTAGGTTGTTTATGCTCTTGGCAACCCTTATTGGATTGATGTACATTTTTGACTACGACTATCTATTGCGTGCCGTGAGAGTCACTTATCTGACAGGGCACAAAACTGCATTTTTAGAAGACTATACCTATTTTGACAATCGAGAAATAGAGGCAGGAGATCCGCAACCGTGGGCAAAATCATCCAAGTATAATCAACAAGAGATTTCTGCACGATTAGCAGCAACACACAAAACACTACAAACCACGGCATTTGTCGTGATTCACCAAGACAGCGTCGTACATGAGAGTTATTATGACATTGGTGCAGCTGACAGTCAAACCAACTCTTTTTCGATGGCCAAAAGCATGGTGACTTCTGCCTTGGGCAAGGCGATAGACTTAGGTTATATCAAAAGCCTAGACAGCAAAGTCATTGAATTTTTACCCGAATTACAAGGCGAATTTGCCGCAGAAGTAAGCGTTGGAGATTTGGCCAGCATGGCGTCTGGGCTGCGTTGGGACGAGCATTACTATGGACCAACCTCATTGACTACGCAAGCCTATTTCAAAAAAGATTTGCGAAAATTGATGCTCAGCCTACCCATCGAAAAAGCACCTGGCAAAAAATTCGTTTACCAGAGTGGCGACACCCAGCTATTGGCCATGGTGCTCGAAAAAGCCACTCAGATGAATTTGAGCAAATTTGTCTCTACCTACTTTTGGCAACCGATGGGCATGGAACAAAGTGCGATTTGGCAAATAGACCGTGAAGACGACGGAATAGAAAAAGCCTATTGCTGTGTAGCTAGCAATGCTAAAGATTTTGCCCGTTGGGGAAAATTATATTTACAAAACGGAGAATGGAATGGGCAAAAAATATTGCCTAAAGAGTTTGTACAAAAAGCCATAGAACCGAGATTTAATAAAAGTCTGCAATATGGATATGGCTGGTGGTTAGAAAATTACAAAAACCAAAAAGTGTATTACATGCGCGGACATTTGGGACAATTTGTGATAGTACTACCCGAAACATCTACTATAATTGTACGATTAGGGCACCTCAAAGGCCTACAAACAGAAGAGAATCCGCATAGCGAAGACTTGTATGTATATATCGACGAAGCTTTAAACATCATCAATCTATAAGCCTATGTTACAGAAAATAAATCTCGAAAACATCTTGTTTTTGGACATCGAAACCGTGCCTTTGCAACCCAGTTTTGATTTATTGAGTGCAGAAAATCAAGAAATGTTTGCTAACAAAACAGCTTATCAACGTAGAGAAGGCATTGCGGTAGAAGACTTTTATGAGCGTGCCGGAATTTGGGCTGAGTTTGGTAAAATTGTATGTATATCGGTAGGATATTTTTTACATAAAAACGGAGAAAGGCAGTTTAGAGTCACTACTTTTTTTGGAGAAGAAAAAAAATTGTTACAAGATTTTGCCAACTTACTCGAAAATCATTTTGCAGCGCCCAACATACAACTTTGCGGGCACAATATCAAAGAATTTGACTTGCCGTTTATTGCCCGACGAATGATTATCAACCAGTTGAATATTCCAGAAAAAATCAATAATATGGGCAAAAAACCATGGGAGATCAATCACCTAGACACCTTAGAGCTGTGGCGATTTGGCGATTATAAACACTATACATCGTTAAAATTATTAGCCAATATTTTGAACATTCCATCACCGAAAGACGACATCGACGGCAGCCAAGTAGGCAAAGTATATTATGAAGAAAACGACATTGACCGCATCATTATTTATTGTGAAAAAGATGTGGTTACGGTGGCACAAATTATTTTACGACTAAAAAGAGAAGCACTTTTAGAAGAATCCGAAATAAAATCTATATAAAAGTTAAAATAAAGTTAATTACAAAATATAAATCATCTGTATCGATTTTTATTAAGACATTAGCCACATGATTAAAAACCGCAAACATATGAATTGTTCTAAGATGCAAAACCTGCATCCGGAGGATTATTGTATGTATTGACCGACCTTAAAACCAACCCAATAACTAACTTATCCTCTACCCAACCGTAGAGGATTTTTTTATTTAAAAACTCATGAAAACAAACACAAAACCAACAATTTACAACACAAACAATCGTTTAGAAAAATTAACTAACGAATTACAATTAAGCGAATTGTCTTACAGTATTAAAAAAATAGGTCAAGAAGCTTCTGCAGACTATTCTTTGGATTTTTCGATCCGAAATATTAAAGTAAACCTTTTAATTCCCAACAAAAAGAGTCCCGAAAAATATTCGGTAACCATACAAGCTAAGAGCAAAAAGACGTCTATTAGCCAATTGAAAATTTGGATGGATGCAATAAAAAAAAGAATCAATTATCAAATAGACAGGATTGATGTAGAAGACATAAAGCTGATTATACATATAGATTATACTAACAAAAAAAGCTGATATTCTTGGCAACAATAATGGTTTGTCTTATCTTTAGGCAATCAAGACTAAAAAGTGATTTTTATTTAAGATCGGCATCAATAAAATCACATCTTATTAACACACAAAAAATGATATACATATAGTTTTGTCGATAAATAAAACACAGCAAACTCATAACATTAACTATGGTAAAATTATCTAATGAGCTCACCAACAACGGCTTTAACATCTTACCTATCGACGTAATCATCGCCAACAACAAAGGATTGATGAAGTACAATACTATGATTTATTATGCGATACACATTGTAATGAAAGATGTAGAGCTGATTATCAACGAAAACAAACATCAACTCACAGAAGGGCAGCTAGCGTTTATCAGCCCGGGTAAAGATATCGTGTTGGGCAACGGATATGAAAAAAAAAATAGCGTATATGCGATTGCCTTTTCGCCTTCGTTTTATGAGCGATCGCTGAATGATTCTGCGCTACTCAACTCCGAATTATTTTTTAGTACGACCAAAGATATTCACATAACAAAGGCTTCTATACCGACAGAAGAAATTCAGAAATTGATTGTAGATCGAATGAGTTTATACAAAGCCAAAAACAACAACGGTTTTTATATTGCTGCGGCTCACAACTGCATCGAAGCCTTGATACTAGATGGTTTGCTTTATGTAGATGAAAACGAAATTGAAGGCGATAAAATCAAGCGATTTACCTCTCTAGATGTGGTTAATCGTTTCAGGGTTTTGCTTCAACAAAACTACAAAAAAGAAAAAAAAGTTACCTATTATGCTGATTTATTACACGTTACTCCAAGAAAACTGAGCGAAATGACCGAGTCTGTACTAGGCAAATCTGCAAAAGAACTAATCAAAGACAAAATTATAACCGAAAGTATACGATTACTCAAACACAGCAAACATACAATTTCGGAGATTACATATGAGTTAGGTTTTAACGATGAGGGCAATTTTAGCACCTTTATCAAAAAAAACACACAAATGACCCCAAAAGAATTACGAGAAAAAAACACACTAACCAATTAATAAGTAAATATTTTTTATATCTTTATGAAGTAACAACTATTGTTTAATTAAAATTAACAATAAATATACATAAAGATGACTTTTAAATTTTATACATATTTTTTTTTAACTATTTTGAGCTACACTTATAGCATTGATAGTCAGGCACAAAACAAAGTAACCCTAAATATAAACCTCAAACCAGTACAAACACTGGTGATAAACAATACACAAACAGAGGTAACACTCAATTATCTCACCAAAGATGATTATCAAAATGGCGTGAGCGCTACACAAAACGATCATTTAACCATTTATAGCACTAGTGGTTTTCAGGTAAAAGTGAGCGGCAACTCACAAACCATCAGTAGTAGCAGCTTGCCTATCAATAGCTTATCAGTAGCCCCATCATCTGGATCTGCACCTATCCCTTCTCAACATGTAATATATCAAGAAAACCAACTCGATGTTCTCGAAAAACCAATCATCACAAGTAATATTGGCGGCATCAACAAAAACTTTAACATCGCTTATCACGGAGCAAACGCAAACCAATATATTAATGATTATAAAATTAATGCAGTTAATAACACTCATGTTTATGAAATCACGTATACCATTATTTCACAATGAGTTTACATGCTTCACAATCATATAAAACTAACCAACAACAATTGTCTCAGCACAAAAAAAACAAATTAACCCCTAGATAATATTTCCATTAATCAATATCGATTTTTTGATTAATGATTTAACAACTCAATCCGCTAAAAACTAACTATTTACCATCTAATGATATTTTTGTTTGAAAAAATCACAATTTAAAAGTCATTTTTCACAAATAGAGTATTACATCTATGTTATAGATTTGCCCCATCAATAACACAAAAATTAATACTATTTTAATCTAAAACAAAAAAATCATGAAAAAAGCAGTTTCAGTTTCCTTGATGATGCTATTCGGAATCGCAGCGCAAGCGCAAACAGACAATGTAACTTTGAACGTTAAGCTGAACCCTATTCAAACCTTGATAGTAAACCCTAACCAAGAGGTAGTAAACTTAGAATACTCTACAAAAGACGATTATGCAAACGGAGTAACCTCTGGTGCATTAGCTGATCACCTTTCTGTATTTAGCACTGGAGGTTTTGCTGTATCAGTAAAATCATCAACGGCACAATTAACCAATTCTGCCCCTAGCCAACACGGAAACATCGACGCTAACACTATCCAGATTATCGCTACAGATGGTAACACACCTATCACTAGCGCAACAAACAGCCAAGTTGCATTGAGCAACACAGACCAGACTATTGTGACATCTGCTTACGGTGCTGTTGACAAAACCATCAACATCGAGTATAAAGGTGCAGACGCCAATACTTACATCAACCACTATATCGCTGGACAAACACCAACGGTTTACACTACCGAGCTGACTTACACTATTGTAGCGCAATAATCTACAAGCAACCTATTATATTATCAAAAAGTGTTGCGAAAAATGCAACACTTTTTTTGTAAATTTATACTTTATTAAACAAACTGATACAGTATGCAAAAGTTATTCTTCCTTTTGGGATGGTTATTAATACTAACGAATAGTTATGCGCAAACAGGCGTATCGGTCTCGCCACCAAGGTTATATTTTGAATCTGACCCTGGGCAAAGTAACACCCAAAAAGTGTTGGTTACCAACGTAAGCAAAAACTACAGCCTAGACTTATCGGTAAGTCTTGGCGATTGGAAATACAACAACAAAGGAGAAAACATGATGTTTGCTGCAGATAGCTTGCCTACATCTTGCGCGAGCTGGTCGAGTATTAAACCAAGTGATAATTATTTTTCACTAAAACCTGGCCAATCTCGAGAAATTGAGGTAACACTCACGCCGCCAAACACTATCAACGACCAACCGGTACACACGGCTATGCTATATGTAACGCAAATGAATCCGATTGATGATGTAGATAGCCAAGGAGCAAACATTAAAGTATCGGTAAGATCTGGTATAAAACTTTTTCATCGAACATTAGAAAATGTGCGTAAAAAAATTGAAATCAAAAATCTACAATTTGATTCAAAAACAAAAAAAATAGACCTTCACTTTGAAAACCAAGGTAATATCTGGGCTAATGGCATCATTTATCCCGAATTACTAAACACACAAACAGGTAAAAAAATTGCTATCGAGCCGATGATTTTTTACAGCATGCCCGACGATTTTAGAGAAGTCGCAATTGCATTACCCACAGACTTAGCTGTTGGTAAATATATCGCCACGATAATTATTGATTATGGAGACGACAATACCATAGAAATGGCCGAATTGACCTTTACTCATGAATAAATTATACCTTGCCATATTATTACTGTTTACAGCTTTTTGTAAAGGACAAAACCTGCAAGTTTGGGGGAATAACTATGCATCTATAAACAACTACAATGGTATAATAAGTAACAATGCTATTATTATAAGAATTGATGGTGTTGGACAAATTTACT
>JBFHGP010000027.1:0-21299 GCA_041583035.1 Flavobacterium sp. | reverse complement strand
TCATGGTGAAGCAGTCATGCAAGATATGATTGACCGAATTGTGAATTTTATTCCCGATCTTATTTTAGTGATTGTACTATTTTTTATTGGGATATTTCTGATTAAAATTACACTAAAAATAGTCGAAAAAAGATTCGAAAAACGAAACGTCAGTCTGTCTGTACGTGGCTTTTTGATGTCGATTATCAGGTTTACATTATATGCGTTGTTGGTGCTTATTGTAGCCTCAAACCTTGGTATAAAAACCACAGCGATACTCGGTGCACTATCAGGAATGGTTTTGGCGATAGGGCTATCTTTACAAGGCTCGCTGTCCAATTTTGCCGGGGGTGTACTTATTTTACTTTTCCGTCCGTTTGATGTTGGTGATTATATCGAAAACAACTCGGGCACAGATGGTACGGTAGAAAAAATAGACCTTTTGTACACTTCGCTGCGTACTACGGCAGGTATTTTGGTCTTTAGTCCGAATGGTACATTGGCGAATTCTGTGATTCGTAACTATTCAAAAATCAAAGCAAGAAGATTAGAATATGTGATTGGGATTAGCTATAATGATAATATCAAAGACGCTAAACAAACAATTTTAGAAGTGTTAAACAGCGATTCGCGTGTGATGCGCGACCCAGAGCCACTAGTTTTTGTGAGCGAATTGGGCGATAGCAGTGTAGATTTGGTAATTAGAGCATGGGCAGATAAAGATGATTTTTGGGATGTACATAACGAAAACAGAGAGAAAATCAAAGTGGCACTAGACAAAGCAGGTATTTCGATACCGTTCCCGCAAAGCGAAATGCGTATTATTTCAGACAAAAACTTATAAGTCACAAAAAAACCTCGAAAGCAATTTCGAGGTTTTTTTATGGTCAAAAACTTTACCTTTAGTTGGCCTGCGGCGCATTCATTGGTATTTCTAAGTCTTTTTTGATAAACTCACCGTTAATCATCGGGATAATAAGCTTGTTGTATTTGTGTCCCTCAGTTTTGGCGTGTAAAACCCCACGGGTGGTGTTCATTGTAAACCCTGCCAATTGTGTCAACAATCCTTTTGGCAATACAATTTTGTCACCTTTTTGGAAAAACTCCCATCCTTTTTCATCAAACTCAAATTCGCAAGAAACTGCAATCATCAAAATATCTTCTTTATCTAATTTGAAGTTGAATTTCGAAACTGTTTTTACAAATCTTTTGTCGTTATTTACACCAAACTGGAAGTCAAAATTTAAGTCTAAAGTGCCATTTTCTTTGTCGCTATCAAATTGTTGAAAATCTTCTGTATTGATTTTTACCAATCTGAAATTAATGTTTACTGGTTGTTGTTCACTCATAATTCTTTATTGATTTAATTTTAAAAGTTGTTCTACATACATTCTGTCGTTCGACAATCGCGGGATTTTGTTTTGTCCGCCTAATTTTCCTTGTTTTTCTAACCAATTAAAAAATAAATTTTCTTTGGCAGAATTCAATTTTAATTGATTTAATGTCATGTTGTTGTATCGTTTGGCCTCGTAGTCAGAGTTGATTTTCTGCAAAGTCAAATCTAATTCTTTGGCAAATGTCGATAGGTCGTTTGGCGGAGTTTTAAACTCTATAATCCATTCATGCGCGCCTTTCTCTTTTTCTTCCATAAAAATTGGCGCTACGGTATAATCTACAATTTCCACGCCAAAGTTTTTGGCTGTTTTTGCCAAGGCCGTATCGGCGTTTTCTATCATGAGTTCTTCACCAAAAACATTGATGTAATGTTTTGTGCGACCAGTTATTTTTATTCTGTAAGGTGTTGTAGATGTGAATCTTATGGTGTCTCCTATCAAATATCTCCACAGACCAGAGTTGGTCGTAATCACCATTGCATAATTTTTACCTTTTTCTACTTCTGACAGTGGTATGGCATATTGTCTGTCAGTGTCAAAAACATCCATCGGAATAAATTCGTAGAATATCCCGTAATCTAGCATGAGCAAGAGCTCGTCAGAGTTGTTTTGGTCTTGTAAAGCAAAAAAACCTTCTGACGCATTGTAGATTTCTAAATATTTAAAACTCTCAGAAGGAAAAAGTTTTTTGTATTGACTTCGATAAGGCTCAAAGCTTACACCTCCGTGAAAATATACTTCAGCATTTGGCCATAAGTCTAACAAATGCTCAGCACCAGTATCTTCAGCAATACGGTTGAGGGTAACCAACATCCATGAGGGGACACCCGCCAAGCTGGTTACGTTTACGTTTTTGGTTTCTTCAACGATAGCCTTCATCTTCGATTCCCATTCGCTCATCAGCGATACTTTATTGCCCGGAGTAGAGCTAAATTCGGCCCAAAAAGGTAAATTGTCAATCAATATAGCAGATAAATCGCCAAAATAGGTGTTGTTTTGCTCATATAATTCTTTGCTGCCGCCAAGTCTAAAACTTTTGCCGGTAAATAGTTTGGCGTTTTCGTTGTTATTCAAATAAAGTGAGAGCATGTCTTTCCCCGCCTTGAAGTGACAATCTTCGAGCGCATGTTTACTCACCGGAATAAATTTACTTTTGGCATTAGTTGTCCCGCTCGATTTGGCAAACCATTTGATAGGTTCTGACCAAAAAATATTGTTTTCTCCTTTTCTAGCACGTTCTATGTATGGCGCAAATTCTTCGTAGCTAAAGATAGGTACTCGCTGAGCAAACTCTTCGTACGAACGTATAGACGCAAAATCATATTTTTTGCCGATTTCAGTATTTTTGCTAGCGTTGATTAATTGTTCAAAAAGCTGATATTGAACCACATCGGGTTGACGCATAAAATGCTCGATCTGACCAATTCTTTTTTTGAGTATCCAAGAAGCTACCGTGTTGATAATTTCGAGTGCCATAGTGTTGATTGCAATGTGGGTTAAAATTACTAAAAAGCATTCTTATAATTCGTATTATCTTTGTAAAAATTAAAATAAATAACTTATGATAGTGTTTGAAGATGTTTTGGTGAAGATGGAGACAGAGTTTTTATCTCCGATTCAATATTTTTTGCGTGCTGATAATAATTTTGTAAATGTCAATCAATTGGTAGGCAAAGAGGTGTGTTTGCACCATTTGGGATATCAGTGTTTGCATTGTAAACAAACCAATGTGAAAATTTTTCGACAAGGTTTTTGTTACGATTGTTTTGTTAAAATTCCGCAAGCTGGCGATTGGATCATGCGTCCAGAACTCAGTCAGGCACATTTGGATATCGAAGATAGGGATTTGACTTACGAAAAAAAAGTGCAACTACAGCCACACGTGGTGTACCTCGCCACATCGAGTGATGTAAAAGTGGGTGTAACGCGCCAGTCACAGGTTCCGACACGCTGGATAGACCAAGGAGCTAGTGCTGCTATTGTGATTGCCGAGGTGCCTAATCGTTATTTGGCGGGGATTGCTGAAGTGGCGTTGAAAAATCATTTTACAGACAAAACTAGTTGGCAAAAAATGCTTAAAAATGAGGTAGGTGACTTTGATTTGGTAGCGTTAAGAGCACAATGCAAAGAATGGTTGCCTGAAGAAGTATTGCCTTATTTTTCTGTATCAACGCCCAATATCATGCAGTTGAACTATCCTGTTGAGCAATATCCGCAAAAAGTTAAAAGTTTGAATCTAGAAAAAATGCCTGAATATTCGGGTAGAATTTCAGGCATCAAAGGGCAATATATTTTATTTGAAGATGGTACAGTGTTCAACGTTCGTTCAAACGAAGGTTATGTACTTCAAATTTCGATAATTTAGTTGTTGAAATAAACTTCAGCAAACGACAGATTTTTTCCATGGTCTACACGTCTGTGGAAAATTTCTGGTTTGATATCTTCAGTGTTTTCACATCCACAAGCAGAGATAAATTCTGCAAATGCTTTCATGGTATTTTTATGGAAAGTAGCTACACGAACAGATTTGTCGGTAACATCCATTCCTTTATACAACAGTTTGTCTTGCGTGGCGATACCCACAGGGCAGTGGCCGCTGTCGCACTGTAACGCTTGGATACAACCCAAGGCAAACATCATGCCGCGTGCACTATAACAAGCATTGGCACCAAGCGAAATGGTTTTGGCTAGGTCAAATGCTGAAATGATTCTGCCTGCTGCAATCAATTTGATTTCGTCTCGCAAACCATATTCTTTGAGTGTTCGATGTGCAAACACCAACGCATCGTCGAGCGCCATACCGATGTAGTCAATAAACTCTAACGGTGCAGCACCAGTACCGCCTTCGGCACCATCAATGGTGATAAAATCGGGGTAGATACCAGTCTCTTTCATTGCTTTTACCATGTCGATAAATTCGTCTTTACGACCAATACATATTTTGAATCCGACAGGTTTTCCGCCAGATAATGTTCTGAGTTTACCCATAAAATTGGCCAAGCCAGTAGCATCAGAAAAGGCAGTGTGAGAAGAAGGCGAGTGCACAGTAGTAAAAGGTTGTACATGGCGTATGCTGGCTACCTCTTCGGTGTTTTTTTCAGCAGGGAGCAATCCACCATGACCAGGTTTGGCTCCTTGTGAAAGCTTTAATTCAATCATTTTTACTTCCGGAAAAGCTGCTTTTTCTTTGAATAATTCGTCAGAGAAAAATCCGTTTTCATCTCTACAGCCAAAATACCCAGTACCTATTTGCCAGATAAGGTCGCCACCATTGCGGTGGTAAGGCGAGATACCTCCTTCGCCAGTATTGTGAGCAAATCCGCCAAGTTTAGCGCCTTTGTTTAGCGCCGAGATTGCTTTTTTACTCAAAGCACCATAACTCATTGCACTGATATTGTATATGCTTGTGCTGTATGGTTGGCTGCATTGGCTGCTACCTACGGTTACTCTAAAGTTGGTGTCGGTAACGTGTTTTGGGTAAGCAGAGTGAGATGCCCATTCATAACCAATGCGGTTGGGGTCGTCTTGCATACCAAAAGATACGGTTTGTTTTTCGTTTTTGGCTCTTTGGTAAACGATAGAGCGCTGACGACGGTTGAAAGGTTTTCCGTCCAATTCGCCTTCAAAAAAGTATTGTCTCATCTCTGGACGGATAGACTCTAACAAATACCTAAGTCGTCCGATGATGGGATAGTTTTTCCGGAGGGTATGTTTGGTTTGGAAAGCGTCTCTAAACGCCAAGATAAACAACGCAATGGGTACAATAAGTATCCAAAAGTTGTAACCTTCGAGCAATACCAAGTACAATGAAATGACAAGGTAAGCAATTACTATCGCCCAAATCACTTGTCTGATGACAAATCGATTGAAGAATTTTTGATGTAACATAAGTAATTACAAGTATTGTTTGTTTAGTTTAGTGCACAAAAACCATGCAAAACTTTTTTGGCTCTTTTGGCTCAACAAAGCTTTAAATCTAGGTTAATTTGCATAGGCAAATGTATGAAAGATTTTAAAAAAATGCGGTAAGAGGTTAATTTATTTTTAGTGTCAAAAATACTTGTGTTTTTAAAAGAAAAAAACCGCCAATTGACGGGTTTGTGAATTTAGAAATTAATTGATAGACAATAATAAATAAGTTATTTTTTATTTTTTTTCCACTTGATGCCGCAGCCCATGCTTGGTTTTTGCAGAGGGTCTATGGTGCGGTTATACAATATAGAGTCTATCGCTTGGCGCAAATCTGAACCACTTAGCGGAATGTTGTTGCCTGGTCTCGAGTCGTCCAATCGGCCGTGATAAACCAGTTTGTCTTGGTCGTCAAACAAATAAAAATCGGGCGTACACGCAGCGTCATAAGCCTTGGCTATAGCCTGGCTTTCGTCATATAAATACGGAAAATCAAAATCGTTTTCGAAGGCAAATTCTGCCATGTTTTCAGGGCTGTCTGCAGGGTAATTTTCTACATCGTTGCTAGATATTGCTACAAAACCAATGCCTTGTACGCGATAATCGTTGCTTATCATAATAAGCTCGTCCAAGACATGCAATACATACGGGCAGTGATTGCAAATAAACATCACCAAAGTGCCTTTTTCGCCGCGACAGTCAGCTAGTGACTTCCAATAATTGCCATTGGTGTCGGGCAAGTAAAAGTCGGGGGCTTTGCTCATTAAAGGTAATTCGTTGGATGTTGTTAGTGCCATTTTTGTAATAATTTGAGATTAAACAAATGTAATCAATTTGTTTTCAATTATAGATGCCATTAAGTATATTTTAAAATCGGTAGAAATAAATCATTATTAACGTTTTTTAATGAAAAACTAGTTGATAACTTTGTATTTTTACAGTCAAAACAAATTAATTTTATGAATCAACCGATTAGAGAATTACAACCTCAAGAACTTTGGAATCACTTTGCAGACCTAAACGCAGTGCCTCGTCCTTCTAAAAAAGAAGAAAGAGTGATTGCATTTATGCTCGATTTTGGTAAACAATTAGGGCTAGAAACACTCAAAGACAAAGTAGGAAATGTTATCATCAAAAAACCAGCAACACCTGGGTTTGAAGATAGAAAAACAGTGGTTTTACAATCGCATTTAGACATGGTGCATCAAAAAAACAACGATACAGATTTTGATTTTGATCAACAAGGTATCGAGATGTACATCGATGGCGACTGGGTAAAAGCCAAGGGCACTACTTTGGGCGCTGATAACGGTATTGGTGTAGCTACAATTATGGCTGTTTTGGCCTCCAAAGAGATGCAACACCCTGCCATCGAAGCACTTTTTACGATTGATGAAGAAACAGGGATGACTGGAGCCATGGAGCTAGACGGCTCTTTAATCACGGGCGATATTTTGCTCAACCTTGATACAGAAGAGGACGATGAGATAGATATCGGCTGTGCCGGTGGTGTTGATATTACTGCAGAGGCAGAGTATGACCAAGAAGACACTCCAGCCGATTCTTTGGCGTATGTAATCACTGTGAAAGGGCTTAAGGGCGGACATTCAGGTATGGATATTCACAAAGGTTTGGGTAATGCCAACAAAATCATGAACCGTTTGATGTATAATGGTTTTGAAGATTTTGGACTGCAAATTGCCGAAATAAATGGCGGAAGCCTCCGCAATGCGATTCCGCGCGAGAGTGTAGCCAAAGTTATTGTGGCTAAGTTGTACCAAGAAGCTTTTGAATATGATATTCAGCAATTGATCAACGAAATCAAAGAAGAATTTTCGACAGTAGAGCCAAATTTAGACATTGTTGTAGAAGCTACAGATGACGTGCCTGCCAAGGTGATGCCGCCAATGGCTCAGTTTTATGTGGTTAGAGGTTTGTATGCTGCGCATAATGGTGTGTACAAAATGAGTCCAGATTTTGATGATTTGGTAGAAACCTCAAATAATATTGCCAAAGTAAATATTGGTGAAGGTAAAGTGACTATAAAATGCTTGACCCGTTCATCGGTAGAAACATCCAAATATGATTTGGCCAATGCTTTACGCTCTTCTTTCGAATTGATGGGTTGTGAAGTGACCTTCTCGGGCGCATACCCAGGTTGGATGCCAAACCCTAAGTCTGAAATATTGACCGTTGCTGAAAAAATATACGAAAATCAAAACAACGAAAAAGCAAACGTTGTGGCTTGTCACGCAGGTTTAGAGTGTGGCATTCTTGGGTCGCACTTCCCTGAGATGGACATGGTGTCTTTTGGGCCGACTATCAAAGGAGCGCATTCGCCAGACGAAAGAGTTTCTGTTAGTTCGGTGCAAAAATACTGGAAATTCTTTACAGAAATATTAACCCAAATTCCTAAAAAATAAAAAGATATTAGCATGAAAAAAATATTATTAACTGCAGCAGTTATTGGATTGACATTAACTTCTTGCAAAAACGATAAAGAAACACAAAAAGAAGAATTGTACCCTGAGACCGAAACCGTAGCGGCTAATGGTTACAAGCATTCACTCACTTGGACGGCTTTTAAAACACCTGAAAAAGTAGGTGTAAATGGTACGTTTGACCAAATCGAATTGACAGGTACCAAAGATTCTGGCGATGTGCTCAAAGATGTTACCGGTGCTCAATTTAGTATCGTAACATCATCTGTGAATACTACTGACGCATTGAGAGACGGAAAATTAAAAGACGGATTTTTTGGTGTGCTTTCAGGAGATATCAAAGGTAAATTTGTGTCTTTTGAAGAAGGTAAAGCCAATGTAGAAATCACTATGAATGAGGTAACAACAACCAAAACATTTGATTATATCGCAGATGACAACGGTGTGAAAATCAATGGTACAATAGATATTATTGAAGATTTTAAAGGCGAATCTGCTTTTAATAGTATTCACGAATTGTGCAAAGAGTTACACGTAGGTAAAACCTGGACAGATGTAAATATTGCTGTAGAAGTCAGCAAAAAATAATTGTAGAAAGTATTTATTGCACAAAAAATCCGCTTTTGAACAAAAAGCGGATTTTTTTTTGTATTTATAATTGTTGATTTTATAGATAATACGAAGATTTTTTCTTGTAATCTTTGTTGTCGTTATGGAAAATCAACAAACAGCTTTCTTCTTTAATCAAGTTGATGATTTCTTGGTAATTGTGAGTTGGCAAAGCCGGACAACCATGACTACGACCAAGCCATCCTTGAGCTTCGACCAAGGTTTCGTTGGCATAATTTGCACCATGTATTACAATATGACGGCTTCTCGCATTGTCGTTAATGCCAGATTCTAAACCATCTAGTCGCAAAGACAATCCGTGCTTGCCCATGTAAGTCTCGGCGGTAGCATAAAAGCCTAAACTACTCTGGTGTGACTCTGGACGATTAGAAAAACTAGTAGCATATTCTTTACCACTATTTTTACCATGCGAAACCACAGTTTGGTACAGCACTTTGTTTTCTTTCATATCAATTACCCACATTCTTTTTTCAGACGAATGCAAAGTAAAATCGATAATAGTAAGAATGTCTTTTTTTATTTTCCCTTCTTTTTTGAGTTTGTGAAAACCTTTAAAGGCAAATTTGTAACTTTCTAAAACAGGTTTGTCAAAACCTTTTTCGTCCAAATCCATGTATTTAGAGAATAACAATCTGTCTAAACCAGACATTTCAGCCATATCATCACTGCGATTGGTCTTGCGTACCTCTGCTAGTTCTCTCGATTTTTTTAAATCTTGTTTATCTTCTCTCGACGAAAATTTTGATCGCTTATCTCTAGAATCTTTTCTTACAACATTGCTAGATTTGCTCTTATTATTACCGTTCCCATTCTGCGCATAAGCAGAGCCCAAACACATCATTCCGGCTACTATCAAAAAGCTTAACTTTTTTATCATTGTTTGTTCTTATTCATTTAACCTAGCGTAAATATATAAAAAAATAAATAAGTCACGTTTGTTAAAATCTCTTTTGGAACAAAAGTTTAACATTTTTTATCCTTTTTTCGGCTATTTTGGCTAAATTTGAAGTCTCTTTTAGATAGATTTATATTGCAATCTTATGAACAAAAAAACAATATTGATGATTTTGGACGGATGGGGACATTCGCCCGATCCAGAAGTTTCTGCTATTGACCATGCACGCACGCCTTTTATTGATGGTTTGTACCAACAATATCCGCATGCCACTTTGCGTACCGACGGGTTACACGTGGGCTTGCCAGATGGGCAAATGGGTAACTCTGAAGTAGGACATATGAACTTAGGGGCTGGTCGTATTGTTTATCAAGATTTAGCAAAAATCAATCTAGCCATTGAAAACAATAGTATCGCTGATGACGAAACATTGAAAAATGCCTTTGAATATGCAGTAAAAAGCAATAAAAAAATCCATTTTCTCGGTTTGCTTTCTGATGGCGGAGTCCATTCGCATATCGATCATTTGTTTGGTTTGCTCAAAACCGCCAAAAAATATAAGCAAGACAAAGTTTTTGTACATGCTTTTACCGATGGCCGAGATGTAGACCCAAAATCAGGTAAAGGGCATTTGGCTAATTTACAATCTTTTATGAACGAGCAAGCAGTGGGCAAATTGGCTAGTGTAATCGGTAGGTATTACGCCATGGATAGAGACCAACGCTGGGAACGTGTAAAAAAAGCTTATCAATTGCTAGTCGATGGGCAAGGAGTGCCTACAAAAGACGTGCAAACTGCCATGCAAGCGAGTTATGATAATGCAGTAACAGATGAGTTTATAGAGCCTATGGTGATGGTCGATGAAGACAACCAACCTTTGGCGACAATCGATGCAGGTGATGTGGTGGTGTTTTTTAATTTTAGAACAGACCGCGGACGTGAACTCACACAGGCACTGAGTCAGACCGATATGCCTGATTACGGAATGAAAAAATTGCCTTTACACTTTGTTACACTAACCAATTATGACGATACTTTTGAGGAGATTGCGGTGGTGTATGACAAAGACAAAATTACCAATACTTTGGGAGAAGTACTGGCCAATCATCAAAAAAAACAAATTCGTATTGCCGAGACAGAAAAATATCCGCACGTTACTTTTTTCTTTTCGGGTGGGCGAGAAGTTCCTTTTGAGGGTGAATCACGCATATTGTGTCCGTCGCCAAAAGTAGCTACTTACGATTTACAGCCCGAGATGAGTGCGTATGATATCACCCATCAATTAGTTGATGCGCTGCATGAGCAACAGGCTGATTTTGTATGTCTTAATTTTGCCAATGGCGATATGGTTGGGCATACGGGTAGCATGGAAGCAGCAATAAAAGCTTGCGAGGCGGTAGACGATTGTGTGAAACAAGTGACAGAGGTTGCTATGCAAAATGGTTATAGTATTGTAATGATTGCTGATCACGGCAATTGCGAGACCATGAAAAATCCTGATGGCAGTCCCAATACGGCGCATACGACCAACCCCGTGCCGGTAGTGATTGTGGATAAAGATATCAAGCAAGTTAACCATGGTGTGTTGGCTGATGTTGCTCCTACAATTTTACAAATGATGGGCGTGCCTCAACCAGAAGAAATGACAGGTAAATCGCTGTTGTAGCTATTTGACCAAATATTTTTTTAACTCATAACGATTGCCTCTAAAAATGTTGAGGTCAACGCGCGTATCGATTTCGGGCATACTTCCTTTGTCAGTAAATTGCCAAAAAGTCCATTCTTCTTTGGCGTCTTCAACAAAAAAGTTGTAATTGGCAATCCAGAGTGGGTAGTGAGAAAAATCGTCTTTGAGTACGTCGTTATAAAAATGTTCGCCGCTGTAAATAATGGGTTTTACTTGGTAGTGTTCTTCTACAATTTTTAACCACTTTTTCAACCCAATTTTTAGACTGTCAATGGGTTGATTGTTGGGGTAATTTTCGATGTCTAACACCGGAGCAAAGTCACCTGGTTCTAAAACTACATTTTGGATGAAATTTTGTGCCTGTAAAACGCTGTTTTCGTCTGGACGATAATAGTGATAAGCACCACGTACCAACAATCTACTTTTGGCGGTTTTCCAATGCTGATGATAATTATTGTCGATGCCATCGATGCCCATGGTTGCTCGTAAAAATACAAAATCTACAGGAAATTTTTGATAAACCGAGTCTATCTCGTGCCAATCAATTTCTGATTGATAATGCGAAACATCAAATCCGAACAAATAGTCGCTGTGACGATTGAGTACTTCGATGTTGCGAATGTCGTGAACATCGGGTTTATTATGATTTTTATCCGAGTTTTCGAACCATTGTTCGTATTGATGCGAAACCCACCATTTGATGCCGTTGCGGTAATGAAAAGTAAATCCGCTCACCAAAATTATCAAAGCAATAATCACTTTTGCTTTGAGTGATAAAGGTGTTTTTTTCTTTGTTTTTTTTCGTGTTCGACTTGTTTTTTTTCTAGGTTTGGCTTTTGGCATCAGCGATTTATTTTTTCTCAGATGTAATCATTCTGATATGCGGAATCCCATCTTCGAGATATTCTTTCCCAATTTCCTGAAAACCATGTGATTGATAAAAATTAGACAAATGTTTTTGTGCTGATATTTCGATGATTTTTTCGCCAAAATGTTTTTGAATTTCATTTTGAGCAGCATCAATTAATAAGTGACCAAATCGTTTGTCTCTGTATTTTGGATCAACAACCACACGACCTATAGAGCAGTTTTCGAAATATTGGTGTCTGTCAAAAATTCTTGCATAAGCGACCAGTTGATTGTCACAAAAACCCATCATATGCATCGCTTTTTGGTCTTTGTTGTCAACGTCTTGATAAACACAATTTTGCTCAACCACAAAAACTGCCGACCGCAAACGCATGATTTCGTACAATTGATTTGTGGTTAGTTGATCAAAAGACCGAGTGTAAAAAGTAAGCATAGGGTCAATTATTTAGCAAAAACGCCTGTTCGCGGTATGGTTGGCAAATCGGTCAGAGCGCTTTCGGTAATGCTATCGGTCTCAAACAAAAACTTTTTGTCATATAATTTGTCTTCTAAAAAATAAGAAACGGCAAACTCGTTATTCAATTGCAAAACATTGTTCTCCAACAATTCTATTTTGACTGCTGTTCTGGGCTCTATTTCTTTAAAAGCGTGGCGAAAAGTAGTTGTTTTTCGTTCTTCGCCGTTGATGGTGCCATAGGCACGCGACACCACCATTGCCATGGTCAATTGTTGGTCGGTATCGTTGAGCAAATAGGCGTTCCACGAATTTTCCATAAAATCGTCGTTCCATTCTCTGATGGCAACAATGTGTACGTCTTTGACTATAGGTATTTGGATGTCTTTTTTCATGTCAGAATTAAAAAAATCAAAGATAATCGTTTTTTTTGTAGATACAAAAACAGTGTTGTTAAGGCAAAAATTTATAGGTGATGTTTCATTTGTGCTGCCTAAGTTTTCTTATTTTGCTAAAATAATGTAGATTTGACTACAGAAAAAAGACAACACCATGCGAGTACATTTTATAGCCATTGGCGGCAGTGCAATGCACAATCTAGCCATGGCATTACACGACAAAGGCGATGTGGTAAGCGGTAGCGACGACGCCATTTTCGAACCTTCAAAATCTCGATTACAAGCCAAAGGTTTGTTGCCTGAAGCCAATGGATGGTTTCCGGAAAAAATTACTACTGATATCGATGCTATTATTTTGGGAATGCACGCCAAAGCCGACAATCCTGAGTTGATAAAAGCGCAAGAATTAGGACTAAAAATATATTCGTACCCTGAGTTTGTTTATGAGCATGCCAAAGGTAAAACTCGTGTAGTTATTGGCGGTTCGCATGGTAAAACCACCATAACATCGATGATTTTGCACGTGATGAATTATCATCAAATTGCAGTAGATTTTTTGGTCGGGGCGCAGCTCGAAGGCTTTGATAATATGGTGCATCTGACCAAAGAAAACGATTTTATCGTAATAGAAGGAGATGAATATTTGTCTTCGGCGACAGATTTGCGTCCAAAGTTTCATTTATACCAACCCAATATCGCGCTAATCAGCGGTATTGCTTGGGATCATATCAATGTTTTTCCGACTTTTGAAAACTACGTTGAGCAGTTTGATATTTTTATTGATAAAATTACCAATGGCGGAATTTTAGTGTACAATGAAGATGATGAGGTGGTAAAAAAATTGGTAGAAACATCCGAAAAACCTATCCGGAAAATGCCTTATACCTTGCCCGAGCATACCATAGACGACGGGATTACTTATCTCGAAACTTTGGATGGACCAATGCCTATCGAGGTTTTTGGAGAACATAATTTGAGCAATCTCGCAGGTGCAAAATGGATTTGTCAAAATATGGGGGTTGACGAAGCTGATTTTTACGAAGCTATTGCGACTTTTAAAGGGGCGTCTAAACGCTTAGAAAAAATCGCAGAGACTTCTGATGCTGTTGCTTACAAAGATTTTGCTCATTCGCCTAGCAAGGTAAAAGCTACAACGCAAGCGGTTAAAAATCAGTATCCTAATAAAAAAATAATTGCTTGTTTAGAGTTGCATACCTATTCTAGCCTCAATGCCGATTTTTTGTCTGAATATCAAGGAGCGCTCGATGCAGCAGATGTTGCCGTTGTTTTTTATTCGCCAGATGCTGTGGCAATCAAAAAGTTGGACGAAATCACCAAAGAGCAAATAGAGCAGGCGTTTGACCGTGACGACTTGATTGTGTACACTAATCCGAAGGAATTCAAATCTTTTTTGGTGGTGCAAAATTTTGCAGATTCGGTTTTGGTTTTGATGAGTTCGGGCAATTACGGAGGCTTAGACTTTGATGAGGTGCAGCAAATATTGGCTTAGGTTCGTTATTTTGAGGTGTAATTAAAACAACTATTTTTTGGTAATCAATTCTGTCAAAAGTCTTTTTGCGCGCAACAGTTTTACCTTCACATTGTTCAGCGGCTCATCGAGTTTTTCTGCGATTTCGTTATAACTCAGTTCCTGAAAATACCGCAACATGATGATTTCTCGATAATGCGGTTTTAGTTGTCTGATATAATTTTTTAAAGTGATTAAATTTTGCTCATAAATTAGTTGATCTTCTATGCCAGGCGATTCATCCACAAGATTGGTATAGAAAGGGTCGTTGTGGTCGATGTCGAGTGTTTTTTCAGATTTTCTCTTCCTGATTAGGTCAATATGAGTGTTTTTGGCAATGCTAATGAGCCAAGTATTAAAGCCAAATTGCGAATTATAATGTTCTAATCGTTCAAAAGCTTTAGAAAAAGTTTGGATAGCCACATCCTCTGCATCTATCTCGTTTTTGGTTTTTTTTAGCATAAAGTTATACACTTCGTTCCAGTGGTGGTCGAGTATAAAAGTATAAGCGGCTTGATCGCCTTGCTTAGCTCTGTCTATGGCTTGTTTGATGCAATTGATGTCTAAATTCATTTTCTTATCATAGGCTTTACAAAGGTTTTTTTGATAGCAATTTGTACCCAAGCAAATAATTCAATACATTCTAGTACCGGAAACCACCAAATCAAATCTTTATTTCCGAAAAATTGATGGGTTTTTCCGTTGATAAACCAACAAAAAACATACCTAAACGTCAAAATCGATAAGACAATATACACTTGGTGTTGGTTGATAAGTAGAACAATCAACAAAGCAAAAAACAACCAAACATTTATCGAATAAAAGTTTTTGAGCAAATTTGGCATCCAGCCAAAATGTGAGGTGATGGCTTTTTTCTCTAGAGAAAGACGAATAAACTCACGTGTATTTTTTGGGCTATCAATGTACGAAAAACTTTCGTGATTCAGGCAAATTTCAGTGTTTTTTTTGCTGCTTACTTCACTGAGAAACAGCTCGTGTGTGTAATCAAAATATTGCATAAAACGGATGTAACCTTGATTGTCAAAAAAAGTGCTTTTTTTGTAAGCAATATTGTTGGCGGGTAAGCTAATGGGTTTGCCTAGTTGATAAAAACTCAGGTGCCAACGTTGATTGTTGAGGTGAATATACCGCATGATTTTATTGAAAAACCCTTTTTCTTTTCGATATAAGGTGGTACCCAAAACAATCGTTTTTTGGGTAGAAAATCTAGCAGACATTTGGCTCAGCCAATGCGTAGATGTAATGGTTTGTTGGGTGTCGGTAAAAAGCAAAAGTTCGTGGCTTGCCGCTTTAATACCTAGCGTAAGTGCATATTTTGCGCTCCCCCAAAAGTTTTCGTTGTTTGCTACATTTACCAGTTTGATGTTTGGGTATTTATCCACATAAGTTTTGAGTACCTCCAAAGTATGGTCTGTAGAGGCGTTGTTGACAATTACGATTTCGAAACTGTGGTATTGCTGATTGAGAATATTCTCGATAGTTTTGCCCAACTCATCAGCTTGGTTTTTGGTGTACAAAATTACTGAAACAGCCTCGTGATTAATTTTTGCCTTTGAGGGTTGCTGAAAAATCACTTGCCCAAACAAAACCGTGTGGTAAAACAACTGAATAATCGCAGTAATAATAAATGTGTAGAGTAGTAGTTCAATCATAGTTTTTGAAAAAGCTAGCCAAAAGTAAGCATTAAACCCAAATCAAACAATATTTACTTCGGGATAAATATCAATGCCAAACTTGGTCGCTACATCGTGTTGTACCTTTTTTGCCAAATCTAAAATATCTTGCCCACTTGCTTGGTCATAGTTTACCAGCACCAACGCTTGTTTTTGATGCACACCAGCATCGCCAGTACGATAACCTTTGAGCCCGGCTTGTTCAATCAGCCAGCCAGCCGGAATTTTAATTTCGTTTTCTGATAAAATATAATGTGGCGCATTGGGGTGTTGTGTGATAAATCGTTCAAAAGTAGCTTTGTTTACAATCGGATTTTTAAAAAAACTTCCGCTATTGCCCAGCTCTTTTGGGTTTGGCAATTTTGCCCGACGAATCTCGATTACTGCTTGGCTCACATCTTGTATCGTAGGTTGGCTCACTTGCATACGTTCCAACGCTTTTTCGATGTCGCCATAACCTGTGTGCAACACGTGATTTTTTTTGCTAAGTTTAAAAACCACTTCAGTAATCACATATTCGCCCTTGCCTTGATGTTTAAAAAAACTTTCTCTGTAGCCAAATTGACAATCTTGGTTGGTGAATTTTTCTACTTGTAAGGTGTTGAGGTTAAAAGCTTTGCAATACACCATGCGGTCTTTGGTCTCTACGCCATATGCGCCCACATTTTGCATCGGTGCAGTGCCTACATGCCCAGGTATCAAAGAAAGGTTTTCTAAGCCGCCATAATTTTGCGCCAAACACCACAAGATAAAATCATGTAAAACCTCGCTCGAAGCACTTTTTACCCAAACAAAGTCATCGTTTTCGTCTATAATCTTGATACCTTTGAGGTTTAATTTTACCACAATTTTGTCAATCTCTGGAGCGGTAATCAAGATATTGCTGCCGCCACTCAAAAAAAACAAATCTTCTTTGGGATGTGATTGTAGCAATGTTGTCAGCTCGCTGAGGTGGTTAATGGTTACAAAACGTTTGGCGATAGCTTCGATGCCAAAAGTATTGTATGGTTTGAGCGAAATATGATGTTGTAATTGCATGTTTTAAATATTGAAAATTTCGTAATCTAAATGGGTCGATTGTACAATCAACTCAGTACGTTCGGGGTGTGTGTCGGTGATAAAAAGTTGGCCAAAACTATTTTCGTTCACCAGATTGATGATTTGCTTTACCCGATTTTCGTCCAATTTATCAAAAATATCATCAAAAAGTAAAATAGGCAAAACGCCTTTTTGTTGTTTGATGAATTCGAATTGGGCTAACTTCAACGCAATTAAAAATGATTTTTGCTGACCTTGCGAACCGTATTTTTTGAGCGGATAACCGTCTATTTCAAATGCCAAATCGTCGCGGTGTATGCCTACAGAACTGTATTGCAAAACACGGTCTTTATCGAGTACGTCATCGAGTAGCAACTCTAAATTTTTGTCGTGTAGATGGCTGTTGTATATAATATTTACTTGTTCTTTGTTTTGTGTAATTAAACCGTGATAGTGTTGGAAAATCGGAATCAATTTTTCGATAAACAAACATCTTTTTTCGTGAATAAATGCGCCGAGTTCGCTCATTTGTTCGTTGTAAATACTCAAAGTAGTTTCGTCAAAAGTATGATTGAGCGCAAAATATTTGAGCAAAGCGTTGCGTTGACTCAGTACTTTTTGGTATTGGATAAGCTGTTTGAGGTACAAACTGTCTTGTTGTGCAATCACGTGGTCGAGAAAACGACGGCGGGTTTCGCTACCTTCAGATACCAAATCTTGGTCGGCAGGCGAGATGATTACCATCGGTATCAAGCCTACATGTTCAGAGAGTTTTTCGTATGTTTTTCCGTTGCGTTTCAGTATTTTTTTTTGACCTTTTTTGAGGCTGTAAACAATATGTTCTGACTGCTCGTTTGCATTAAAAGATCCGTCCAGAACAAAAAAATCTTCGCCGTGCTTGATGTTTTGCGAAGCAATCGGGTTAAAATAGCTTTTGCCATGAGCCAAACTATAAATGGCGTCGAGAATATTGGTTTTGCCGATGCCGTTACTACCCACAAAACAATTGATTTTTTTGGAAAAATCGAGTTGGCGGTCAGAAAAGTTTTTATAGTTAAGGATAGATAAAGCGTTTAAATACACGTTTTTGTTTTTTGCACAGATTGATTACGCAAATTTCATAAAAATATTTACATATATACCTTTTATATGAATAAAAATCATATTTTTGCCCCACAAAATATTATAGATTATGGCTACATATAACAAAAGAGGATATAAAGAACCAAAGTCTAAAGAGCTAAAAGAAGAAGAACAAGTAATTATCGACGGAAAAGACAGCGAAACCGCTGAGGTAATTAATTCATTAGACTCTACGGCAAACAAAATCGGAAACTGGTTTACCCTAAACCAAAAACCTGTTTTTATAGGTATTGGTGTGCTGATGGCAGTTGCTGTGGGTACTTTTTTATATTGGAATTATGTTTTAGAACCGAAAGAAGATGAAGCCGCCAACGAAATGTTTCAGGCACAACAGTTTTACAATGATGCGTTGAATACATCTTCAGATTCTTTGTATAACTTGGCCTTGAATGGTGGAGAAGGTAAACTCGGATTTTTAGGAATTTTGGACAATTATGCCGGGACCGATGCTGCCAATAATGCAGATTTTTATGTAGGGACTATTTACTTAAATACTGGTAAATATGCAGAGGCAATCAAGCATTTAGAAAAATTTGATTCGGATGATTTGATATTAAAAGCAAGTGCTTTGGGCGCTATCGGAGATGCTTTTGCTGAATTAAATCAGAAAGAAGAAGCCTTAGAATATTACCAAAAAGCTGCTCAGCAAAACCCTAACGATTTTACGACACCGCGTTATGCTTTCAAAGCAGGTATCGTAGCATTAGACTTGGGTAAAAAAGCCGAAGCTTTGAAGTTTTTTGAAGAAATCAAAAACGATTATACCAATTCGCCACAAGCACAAGATATTGATTTTTATATCGGAATGACAAAGTAAATTATGGCGACAGCAAATAAAAATTTATCACAATACGATAAAACACAACTCCCAAACGCGAAAAACTATCGGTTTGGGATTGTTGTTTCTGAGTGGAATGACAAAGTTACCAACGGTTTGTATCAAGGTGCTTTAGAGACTTTGATTGATTGTGGTGCTTTGCCCGAAGCAATTGTAAAATGGGACGTGCCTGGTAGTTTCGAACTCATTCACGGTGCCAAAAAAATGATAGAAACACAAAATGTAGATGTGGTGATTGTGATTGGTTGTGTGATAAAAGGTGAAACCATGCACTTCGAATTTGTTTGTGACGGTGTTACACAAGGTGTAAAAGACCTCAATTTGACTTACGATATCCCGACTATTTTTTGTGTTCTTACTGATAACAACGAGCAACAATCAATCGATAGGAGCGGAGGTAAGCACGGTAATAAAGGCGTAGAAGCAGCCGTAGCAGCACTCAAAATGTTACAATTAGGATAAAGTGAAATTTCAATAAATATCAAGACCGCAAGTTTTTACTTGCGGTATTTTTATCTATTTTTCTCATCCAATAAGTAATGTATATTGTGCCAATTACACTAGGTATAAACCAATTATAAATACCCGGAAAAAAACCGTTGACCACCACAAAAGCAGTTGTTGTAGAGATGTATCCGCCAAGCATCTTACCCAAATGTAACTTCAACCATCCTTTTTTTAATTGTTCTCTGTTTTGATATAGTTTTAAGTCTCTCAAGGCAAATAATATGCCTATTATCCCAAATATCAGCAACACAAGGTTGATAGATTGTGAGATAACTAGAGGTAGTAAAATCATCAACGCTCCTGTAATGAGCATAATGATAGAAATGATTTTATCATTTTTTATTGAAGTAGTCATGCTTTTAAAACGCAAAGCACGATACCCGCCAATCACAAAGTATAGACTAAAAACACCGATGGCGATCAAAAATGGACTTTCATGTTTGGGCATCAATGCAATGACAATTGCGCTTGTTCCAGAGGCTATCATGGCATAGTAAAAGACGATGCCCGATTTTTTATGTATTAGTTGTCCTTTTTTGCTAATGATTGCTATCAATCCAGCCAACAAAGCTATTCCGCCAAGCGCCGCATGTATGATGATTGCTAACTGTATGTACTTTTCCATGAGATGTCATTTTTAAATGTTATTAACCTATAAAATATTCTACATCAGTATCTTCATCAAATAGTATTTCAAAATCTTCGCCATTCCAAACAGCCTCACAAGATTCAAGTTTTCCAATATCGCCTTGATTGGATTCCCAGCCTACTATATTTTCAATCAAGTCTAATAAAAACACATGTTCTCCTATTTTTAAATCTTTTGGCAATATATATGCTGCAAAAGGGCTTTTTGTATGAATAGGCTTATAATATGTGAAGGGAATAACTGCTTCATAATTCGATAAGTCGTCACGGTATCTGCTTCTAAGATCTGCCAAAACCTTTATTTCTTTAGTCTCTTTGTGTTGATATATCGCATATTTACTAATAAAATTAGAGTTGTGATAGACTCTTTTTACTAGTGGTATGTAGCCTTTTCTTGCAAATTTGTTTATTTTTTTTTCAGTTCTTGCAGTTTTTATTTCTCTTAAATTTTTATGATTTTCTAGATGCTTATTCATGTATATTGATATTTGATTGTCGGTTAGATATTTTTAGACAAGTATTTGGATTGTCTTGTAAAAGATTGATGAGCTCTTTTTCACTCTTAAATTTTGTTTCTATAATTGTTTTATGACAAATGCTACAGTGATAGTTTATATGGTCGGTTGCCAACGTTATCTTTCTGTCAGTTTCTTGAACAGGGCAATAAAGTTTTTTTATTAACTGTCCTTCTTTAGAGAATAATTTTTTTGATTTTTTGTAGTAATCCATCTTATAAAATTTTTATTTCAAATCTTTAAGGTACTTTTCGTAAAACTCTTGAGTTATATATCCTGGAAATACAACTCTCATTCCATACTTATTGTTCCATAAATCGTTTCTGTATAAGTTGATATAAAAAGCCTCTCTAATAGTATTTATATCTACTCCTGCTTTTAAAAACTTTTTCAAATCATTCATATTATTCCAACATACATTAAATGTTGGTTGATTCTCTAATATGTAATTTCGGATTTTTTTCTTATCTCTTTTCGTCAGTAAGTTATCATATACATTAAATTCAACTTCTTTAATCTCCCCCAGTACATTAAATATTACAGTTAAAGTAAATTCACTTTGATATTTAAAAATATTTATATCTGGATCTATAAACTCTTCTTTATATGCCATGTTCAAGTTATAAGTGCAACTGGTCAAGTAGATTTTAGTTTTTCGATAGGGCTAATATAGCCAAACTTTCTTACTCTTCTATTGTTAATTAATTTTTCTATTTGCTTGATTCTTATAT